>NZ_JABMCR010000111.1 GCF_013179555.1 Bacillus haikouensis | reverse complement strand
TATGGATTTGTCGAGATTTTACAAATAATTTTTTATCAAATGGTGAAAAACGGCAAGGAGGATTTATACATAATGGTAAAGCGAGGCCGAATAATCGCCTTCTTCTTACTTGTGCTATTACTGGCAGGTACGATGGGAGGGACAGCTAAGAACATACTCGATAACATTAAATTAGGTCTGGATCTCCAGGGCGGGTTCGAGGTTCTGTATGAAGTAAAACCCCTGAAGAAAGGACAGGAAATAACCAAAGAGACAGTCTCGAATACAGCCGATGCACTGGACAAGCGTATCAATGTCCTTGGTGTCAGTGAACCAAATATCCAAATAGAGGACGGAGATCGAATCCGCGTCCAACTGGCTGGTGTAGAGGATCAAAACCAGGCGAGGGAGATACTGTCGACTGAGGCAAACCTCTCTTTCCGCGACGTGGATGATAAGCTGCGCCTGGACGGATCGGACCTTGTATCCGGAGCTGCTAAGCAAACGTTTGATGAACAGAATAACCCGATCGTTTCTTTAAAGCTGAAGGATCGTGAAAAGTTCTATCAATTGACGAAGGATATTCTTGCAATGGCTCCCCAGAATCAGCTGGTAATCTGGCTTGATTATGAAGAGGGAAAAGATTCTTATAAAGCAGAAGCTGGGAAAGAAGATCCTAAATTCTTATCAGCGCCTGCAGTCAGCAAGCCGATCAACTCCGATGAAGTTATCATCGAGGGCAGTTTCACAGTTGAAGAAGCACAGAATCTTGCCTCGCTGTTGAACGCAGGGGCGCTTCCCGTTAAATTGGATGAAGTGTATTCAACTTCCGTCGGAGCCCAGTTCGGTCAGCAGGCACTTGATAAAACGGTGCTGGCAGGGATTGTCGGGGTCGCGATCATTTTCTTATTCATGATTGCGTACTACCGCTTCCCGGGACTGATCGCAACAATTACATTGTCAGTCTATCTATATCTGGTATTGTTTATCTTTGACATGATGAATGGGGTATTGACGCTTCCGGGAATAGCAGCCATCATTCTCGGGGTCGGTATGGCTGTCGATGCCAATATCATCACGTATGAACGGATCAAAGAGGAAATGAAGGTCGGGAAACCGATCCGCTCTGCTTTCCAGGCCGGGAATAAATCATCGTTCCTGACAATCCTGGATGCAAATGTCACGACCATTCTGGCAGCTGCCGTATTGTTCATGTACGGTACAAGCTCTGTTAAAGGTTTTGCCACTATGCTGATCGTCAGTATTCTGACAAGCTTCATCACTGCTGTATGGGGCTCCCGCCTTCTGCTCAGCCTGTGGGTTAACAGCAGGATATTCAATAAAAAGCCAGGCTGGTTCGGAGTCAAACAAAGTGAGATCAAGGATCTTGCCGAGAACTATGATACGCTTGATCTGCCTACTAAATTCGACAAGATTGATTTCGCGAAACAGCGGAAGAAATTCTTTGCCTTTTCGGGTATTTTGCTTACATCAGGCATCATCATATTGGCCATTTTCCGCTTGAATCTGGGTATTGACTTTGAAAGTGGCACCAGGATGCAAATCCTTGCAGATGAAAGCCTGAAAACAGAAGAAGTGAAAAACGAATTGGAAGAGTTGAATCTCTCTTCTGATAACATCGTCATTTCCGGGGATGATCAGAATGTTGCAGTTGTACGATATACAGATGATTTGAATAAAGATCAAATAGCGAAGCTGAAAGATCACTTTAACGGGCTTTATGGAGCCGAGCCGAGCATCAGTACTGTATCACCTGTTATAGGGAAAGAGCTTGCGAAGAATGCGATGATCGCGGTGGCCATTGCCTCTGTCGGCATCATCATTTACGTCACTTTCCGCTTTGAGTGGAGAATGGGACTTGCTTCCGTACTTGCATTGGTACATGATGCATTCTTTATCATCGCTTTCTTCAGTTTGACGAGACTTGAAGTGGACATTACATTTATTGCTGCAGTTTTGACCATTGTAGGTTATTCGATCAATGATACAATCGTAACCTTTGACCGTATAAGGGAAAATCTTCATAAAAAGCGCCGCTTGAAGACGGTTGAAGATATTGAAGATGTAGTGAATAAGAGTCTTCGCCAAACGATGGGCCGTTCAGTGAATACAGTATTGACAGTCGTCATTGCTGTCATCGCACTACTGATTTTCGGCAGTCCGTCTATCCTGAATTTCTCTATTGCATTATTGGTAGGACTGATTGCGGGTACTTATTCTTCCGTGTTCATCGCGGCACAGTTGTGGCTGGTTATGAAGAAAAAGGAACTGAAGAAAAAAGGTACGATCAAAACGGTGAAAGAAAAGAAGAAGTGGTCGGACGAACCACAAGTTTAATTAATATAAAAGGTCAGGTCCAGGGAGAGTTCCCTGGACCTGATCTTTTTGCTAAGTTTCATCAACAAGTGAATTTCCAAAGTGTCGCGTTTTTTTACAGTGTTGGGTTACAATAGTAGAAGTAGGTGAAGGAGGTTTCTTCATGAATCCTGAAGACCGTTTTAAAAAAGCTGAATTCGCTGCCATAGTTGGAATCGTTGGGAACATTTTCCTTGCTCTCATCAAATGGGGAGCAGGAGTTGCCGGAAACAGCCGCGCCCTGATAGCGGATGCCGTCCATTCTGCTTCGGATGTAGCAGGTTCATTGGCAGTGTTCATCGGTTTGCGTGCAGCTAAACAGCCTCCAGACCATGATCACCCCTATGGTCATGGGAAGGCAGAATCAATCGCAGCGATCATTGTTGCCGTATTATTATTCCTGG
Source organism: Bacillus haikouensis (assembly GCF_013179555.1). Classification (GTDB taxonomy): domain Bacteria; phylum Bacillota; class Bacilli; order Bacillales; family Bacillaceae_B; genus Rossellomorea; species Rossellomorea haikouensis_A. Next base: position 10,406 of record NZ_JABMCR010000111.1, on the reverse strand, counting down.
TGGGTATTGAAATAGGTAAGTCATCCATTGAATCTTTTTTTCATCCGTTGTCTCCTCCCGGCATGATCGCAGTTTATGCCGTGATATTTTCCATAATCGTTAAAGAAGCGATGTTTCAATATAAATACCGTCTGGGTAAAAGGTTAAAGAGTGATGCATTGATCGTCAACGCATTCGAGCACCGCTCCGATGTCTTTTCTTCGATAGCTGCACTTATCGGGATATCGGCTTCCATCATTGGCGGAAAATTAGAAATAGGCTGGCTGGTTTACGCAGACCCGGTCGCAGGGCTGCTTGTCGCACTACTTGTCCTTAAAATGGCTTGGTATCTGGGAAAGGAATCCATACATAACACACTGGATCATGTGCTTCACGAAGAGGATATCGTACCTCTCAGGAAAATTGTTGAATCAGTGACAGAAGTAAAAGAGATCAACGAATTACATGCAAGGGAGCATGGGCATTATGTGATTATTGATTTAAAGATCAGTGTTGACCCATTTATGACAGTTGAAGACGGGCATCGCGTAGGAAAAGCCGTCAAAGAGAAACTGATGGAAGAATCGAATGTAAATGACGTATTTGTACATATCAACCCATATAATCCAGCAGATAGTGTTTCAGGGAATTCGGTTGATTTAATGTAGGAGGGATAATATGAAATTTCAATGGACGTTGCTGCTAGGCATATCTTTTGCATTGATCGTCGCAGTCTTTGCTGTCATAAATGTTGATTCGGTAACGGTCAATTATTTATTCGGTCAGGCAGAATGGCCGCTTATCCTGGTTATACTCGGCTCTGTCCTGATGGGCGGCATGATTATCGGGTCTGTAGGTTTGTTCAGATTATATGTTGTTCAGCGGAAAGTGAAAGCACTCGAGAAAGAGAACATTCTTTTAAAGGAGCAGGCAGAAAAAACGCATACAGACAAAAAGAAAAACACACCCCTTAAAAAGCACGCTCCCGATTCAATCGGAGAAACCGGGGAATGAATAAATCCCAGCGGCAGATGCCGCTGGGATTTATTTATATGAATGATTTAAGACTGGTGTTATTACGATTCAGCCCATTTCTCTTAATTGAATAGGAAGATTTCTCATTACAATACCCCGCCGAGATTGAAACACTCTCTTCATTTTTGTATAATAAGTAAGGCTGAGGAGTGAACGTATGTTAAATTCTAAAACACGCTGGGTGATTGCAGAATCTGACCAGAAGAAAATAGAAGAACTTGAAAATGAACTAAAAATACCATCGCTTGTAGCGAAATTATTATTGAACCGGGACTTGAAGGATGTAGAAGAAGCTCGGGCTTTTTTGTTTGATTCGGGTGATTCCTTTCACGACCCATTCTTATTCGATGATATGGAAAAAGCAGTAGGACGAATTCGTGATGCGATACATAATCAGGAAAGAATCCTGATTTTTGGAGATTATGATGCAGATGGTGTGAGCAGTACTTCTGTCATGATGACTGTTCTCCGTGACATCGGTGCACAGGTGGAATTTTACATTCCAAACCGATTCAGTGAAGGCTACGGCCCGAATGAACAAGCATTCCGCTGGGCTAAGGATGAAGGGTTCACACTAATCATCACGGTTGATACCGGTATATCGGCGGTACATGAAGGACAAGTTGCAAAAGAATTGGATATGGATTTAATTATCACAGACCACCATGAACCCGGTCCGGTGCTCCCGGAAGCACATTCGATCATACACCCTAAAATAGAAGGTTCCCGTTATCCTTTTGAAGAACTTGCAGGGGTAGGGGTCGCATTTAAGCTTGCTCATGCTTTGTACGGTGAACTTCCGGTTCATCTTCTTGACCTTGCCGCAATCGGAACGATTGCTGATTTGGTGCCTCTTCGTGGAGAGAATCGGATACTTGCCAAACGAGGGATCGCCAAGCTGCGCACGACAGAACGAAAAGGCATCAAGGCACTATGCAAGGTGGCCAATGCCAAGCAGCTGGAAATGACCGAAGAATCGATCGGCTTCATGATCGCCCCCCGCATCAATGCGGTCGGCCGTCTCGGTGACGCTGATCCTGCAGTTGATTTGATGCTGACAGAAGATGATGAAGAAGCAAAAGCACTGGCTGAAGAAATCGACTCCATCAACAAAGAAAGACAGGCCATCGTCAACACGATGACTCAGGAAGCCATTGAGTTGGTAGAGAAAGAATTTCCTCTAGCTGAAAACTCTGTACTCGTAATTGGAAAAGAAGGCTGGAATTCAGGAGTCGTAGGGATTGTCGCTTCAAGATTAGTTGATAAATTCTATCGTCCCACCATTGTTCTAAGCTTTGATCCAGGTAAAGGAATAGCAAAAGGATCTGCAAGAAGTATCGCTGGGTTTGATTTATTTAAAAGTTTATCCAAATGCCGTGACATTCTTCCGCATTTCGGCGGCCATCCTATGGCTGCCGGAATGACATTGGAACTCGATCATGTAGAGGATCTCCGGAATAGACTGAATGAAATTGCAGATGATGAATTGAAAGAAGAAGACTTTATTCCCGTCACTGTTCTGGATGCAGCTGTCAATATGGAGGAAATCACGATTGATTCGATCGAAAAGCTCGGACTCCTGGCTCCTTATGGGATGCAGAATCCCAAACCAAAGTGGGTTATAGAAAATGTTTCGATCGATCATTACAAAAAAATCGGGTCGAATCAAAATCATCTGAAAGTGGTCCTCGGTGATGAAGTGAATAAATTGGATGGTGTGGGCTTCGGATTGGGAGAACTCGCTGACCATATCACTCCGTTTACAGATGCATCAATCATTGGTGAATTTTCGATCAATGAATGGAATAATCGGAAAAAGCCACAGATCTTCCTGCACGACATCAAAATTGAAAAATGGCAGCTATTTGATGTTCGGGGAATCAAACAAGTAGATAAATGGGAAAAACAGGTTCCTGTAGAGAACAAAATGGTGTTCTGCTTTCATCCTTCCACACTGGAAAAGATGAATATGAAAAACCGGGAGGATATCCTGCTGGTAGAAGATGCCGGCACCCTCCGTGATGTACAGATTGAAGGGGCAAGCATCGTGCTTCTCGATCTCCCCGCCTCCAGGGAACAAGTAAAAGCCATTGTTGGAAAAGGACTGCCGCACCGTATTTATGCGCACTTCTTTCAGGATGAAGATCATTTCTTCAGTACCATGCCCACACGCGATCACTTCAAATGGTATTATGCATTTCTATCAAAGCGGGGTTCATTCGACTTAAATAAGCACGGCAGCGAGCTTGCCAAATACAAAGGCTGGTCGAAAGAAACAATTGAATTTATGTCACAGGTGTTTTTTGAATTGAAGTTTGTTACAATAGTGAATGGATTTATTTCTCTTAATCCCGTTAAAACCAAGAAAGACCTATCAGAGTCTTTGGCGTATCAGAAGAAACAACAGCAATATGAACTTGAAAATGAGTTGTTATACTCTTCTTACACTGAGTTAAAGGCTTGGTTTGATGCGAGGATGAAAGAGTCCGTTACATTTGAGGAGGAAGTAGAAGCATGGACTTAAAACAATATGTTACAATCGTTGAAAACTGGCCAAAAGAAGGAATTAAATTCAAAGATATCACAACATTGATGGACAATGGTGATGCTTATAGATATGCTACTGACCAAATCGTAGAATACGCCAAAGAGAAAGAAATCGATCTTGTTGTTGGACCTGAAGCAAGAGGATTCATCATCGGCTGTCCTGTAGCATACGCTTTGGGTGTAGGATTTGCACCGGTCCGTAAACCGGGTAAACTGCCTCGGGAAACGATCCAAAAGGAGTACGGCTTAGAGTACGGAAAAGATGCGCTGACAATTCATAAGGATGCAATCAAGCCCGGGCAGAGAGTGCTGATCACAGATGACCTCCTTGCAACAGGCGGGACCATCGAAGCAACGATCAAACTTGTAGAAGAATTAGGCGGAATTGTCGCAGGAGCAGCCTTCCTCATCGAACTCACTTATCTGGACGGCCGTGATAAGCTTGAAGGATATGACGTCCTCACACTTATGCAATACTAAGTTTATATTCTTTCAACAGCGTCAATACTACACATTAACGAATCATAAGGGACTGGCATTGCGAAATGTCAGCCCTTTTTTATATATTTGGTTAATTATTGAACTGTTTTTAGATAAAGATTAAGGGTTTTTTGCAGCTATCTCATTGATAATAAAATGGGGATTAGTAGATTCTTAATGCAGTTAGATTTTTAGTCGTTTCAGCTGTTGATTGGAGTGGAAGTCGGAGGTTGCTGCGGGAGAAGTGACCGATGCGGGCCTTGTCCAGCTACGGGGCTTAACCTTATGCCACCCGCCTCTGAACAAAACGCCTCAGCTTTTCTACCCGCAGGTTCGACTGCGGCGAGGGGGCTCACGGGTCAGCCGCAGAAAGCGAAGTCTTCCACAGAAATCATCAGCGCTATTTATAAATCAATATAAATATGTGCAATAAATCGACCTTATTCGACAAACTTTGATGAATTCTGAGAATTTTACTCTAAACACTTTACAGAACCCTATTATTTATTTGATAATAGTAACAATCATTAAAATGAAACAGCACTGAAAATCTTTTAATATAAAGGTGATTTTGATCATGTCCAAAGATCAAGTACTAACCCCTGAACAGGTTATTGATAGAACAAGAGAATATCTGAATGACGAGCATGTGAATATGGTGCAGAAAGCGTACGATTTCGCAAAGGAAGCTCACAAGGAACAATACCGGAAGTCCGGTGAACCATATATCATTCACCCCATTCAAGTCGCCGGTATTTTAGCAGACCTGGAAATGGATCCGTCCACTGTCGCAGCCGGGTTTCTTCATGATGTAGTGGAAGATACCGACATCACGCTAGCTGAGATTGAAGATTCATTCAATGCGGAAGTGGCCATGCTCGTGGATGGGGTTACAAAGCTTGGTAAAATCAAATATAAATCTCAGGAAGAACAGCAGGCTGAAAATCACCGGAAAATGTTTGTTGCTATGGCTCAGGACATAAGGGTCATTCTGATCAAGCTCTCCGACCGTCTTCATAATATGAGGACACTGAAGCACCTGCCTCAGGAAAAACAAAGAAGGATTGCCAATGAAACGCTCGAAATCTTCGCCCCCCTTGCCCATCGATTAGGGATATCAAAGATTAAATGGGAGCTCGAGGATACATCTTTGAGGTATTTAAATCCTCAGCAATACTACCGTATCGTCAACTTGATGAAGAAAAAACGAGCAGAACGTGAAGAGTATTTGGATGACGTTGTGAATGAAGTGAAAGACCGCCTTGGGGATGTACAAATCGAGGCGGAAATCTCAGGACGGCCGAAGCATATTTACAGCATCTACCGGAAGATGGCTCTTCAGAATAAGCAGTTCAATGAAATTTATGATCTTCTTGCCGTCAGGGTCGTGGTAGGCAGCATCAAAGATTGCTATGCTGTTCTCGGGATTATCCATACTTGCTGGAAGCCCATGCCCGGCCGGTTCAAGGATTATATTGCAATGCCTAAACCAAATATGTATCAATCCCTTCATACAACAGTCATCGGCCCAAAGGGGGATCCGCTTGAAGTACAAATAAGGACCCTGGATATGCATCAGATCGCCGAGTACGGTGTGGCGGCTCACTGGGCATATAAAGAAGGCAAAAGTTTCGATGATAAAATTTCATTCGAGAAGAAGTTATCGTGGTTCAGGGAAATCCTCGAATTCCAGAATGAATCGGCCAATGCTGAGGAGTTCATGGAGTCTCTTAAGATCGACCTGTTTTCCGATATGGTGTTTGTGTTCACACCAAAGGGTGATGTCCTCGAACTGCCTTCGGGATCCGTACCGATTGATTTCTCATACCGTATCCATTCGGAAATCGGTAATAAAACGATCGGTGCTAAAGTGAACGGGAAGATGGTGACACTCGATTACAAACTAAAGACGGGTGACATCATTGAGATTCTTACATCCAAACATTCCTACGGGCCGAGTCAGGACTGGCTTAAACTTGCCCAGACTTCTCAGGCGAAGAATAAAATAAAGCAGTTCTTCAAGAAACAGAGAAGAGAAGAAAATATTGAAAAAGGCCGCGATCTGGTTGAAAAAGAAATCAAAAATCAAGACTTTGACCTGAAAGAGATCCTGACTTCTGAAAATATTAAACGTGTATCTGAGAAGTTCAATTTCTCCAATGAAGATGATATGTATGCCGCTGTCGGCTACAATGGCATCACGGCTGCACAAATTGCCAACCGTCTTACAGAAAAGGACCGCCGTAAGCGTGAACAGGAAGACAAGCTAGAAGAAACAATGAAGGAATTGAATACCCAGCCTGTTAAACGGAAAAAGGATGCCGGGGTTCGAGTGAAGGGGATCGACAACCTGCTCATCAGGTTATCTCGATGCTGCAGCCCGGTGCCGGGGGATGAAATCGTCGGGTTCATCACGAAAGGCCGCGGGGTTTCTGTCCATCGGGCGGATTGTACGAATGTACAGACCGAAGAAGTGGAACAGCGCCTCATTCCGGTCTCCTGGGAAGGCGACGGACAGGATCGCAAGGAATATAACGTCGACATCGAAATATCAGGCTATGACCGGAGAGGTCTCTTGAATGAAGTATTACAAGTAGTAAATGAAACAAAGACAAATATCACTGCCGTAAGCGGCAAGTCAGATCGAAATAAAATGGCAACCATCAATATGTCCATATCGATACAAAATATCTCCCACCTTCATAAAGTGGTGGAAAGAATCAAACAGATATCTGATGTGTATGCTGTTCGCAGAATCATGAACTAGGGGAGGATTCTCTTATGAAAGTCGTATTGCAGAGGAGCAAAGAAGCCTCCGTGACTGTAGGGGAAGAAGTGACCGGCCAGATTCAATCAGGATTCGTTCTTCTTGTTGGTATAACCCATGGGGATACAGAGGAAGACGCCGCCTATTTAGCTGATAAAGTGGTGAATCTCAGAATATTTGAAGATGAATATGGAAAAATGAACCATTCATTGCAGGATGTAAAAGGAGAGATCCTATCCATTTCTCAGTTCACTTTATACGGAGACTGCCGTAAAGGAAGAAGGCCGAATTTCATGGAAGCCGCAAAACCTGATCAGGCACTTCAACTATATGAATTCTTCAATAAGGTGCTAAGAGATAAAGGCGTCAAGGTAGAGACGGGTGTGTTCGGGGAAATGATGGATGTCAAATTGACTAACGACGGGCCGGTTACACTCATCCTCGAAAGTAAATGATGATATGAAAAAGCTGTCCCTTCATAATGGGGCAGCTTTTTCATTTGCCAAATCATCAGTTTGAAAAATAGTCATTCAATCCATGGTAAACGGCTGTCGCAGCCAGGTCCTGAAAATGATGAGAAGCCAAGTTTGCTTCTTCGGCAGAATTACTTAAAAATCCTAATTCGAGGAGGATGGCAGCCTGTTTATTTTCACGGATGACATGGTAATCTCCTGTACGTACGCCCCTGTCCCTTGAAGGCAGCCTGCCTGCAAGGCTCTCATGAACATCATACGCCAGGTCCTTTTGATTGCTTCGGTAATAATAAGTAGTATGGCCAGCGACACTGCTGTCATAAATACTGTCAAAGTGGATGGATATATAGGCATCTGAATCATAATAATGTGAAAGTGATACACGTGAAGGCAATGATACATATTCATCGTTTTTCCTGGTCATTATGACTTCGGCCCCTGCGCTTTTAAGCTTATCTGCCAGTAGTTGTGCCGTTTTCATTGTTAACAGTTTTTCAAGTGTCCCCCTTGTACCGATTGTACCGCTGTCACGTCCCCCATGTCCCGGGTCAATGGTGATGACTTTGTTCCTTATGCCTCCGTTTGTGTTTCTTGAAGGGGAAGAATCGGAGCCGTTGCTTGTCCGGATGGAGACAATCCATCCTGCAACATAGGCGGTACTGCCATCCTTTAATCCGATTTCATACCAGTCGCCTTTTTTTCCTGTGATAGAGAAGGTTTCTCCGCTTTTCGCCCTTTTGACGACTTCAGACTGTACATCAGCACTGCTTCTGATATTTGTCCCATTATGGAGGATGGTAACTTTCTCACCTGCAGCATGCGTAGTGGAAGTGGATTTCTTTTGCTCGCCGGAAACGGTCTTTTGTACAAACCAGCCCGCTATCCATCCGGATTTGCCGCTCTTTAGCTTGATTTCAATCCAGTTATTACGTTCTGTCAATATTGGAAACTTCTCACCTTTAGAAACCTTCCCGACGATGCTCCCGTTTAAAGAAGCCTCACTTCTGACATTGAGTGAATTCACCGTAATCATCCCAGTGAATTCTGTTGAGGTGGAAGGAACTTCTACCGGTGTGCTTGTTAATTCGACGTAATTGTCTGAAATCCAAGCTTTCGCCTTTCCAAACTGAATTTCATACCACCCAGTAACGCTTCCGGTGATCGATACAGGGTTACCTCTATGAACAGCTCCAGTGATGGGGCTGTTCAGCGTTGCGGATTTTCTGACATTCAACGTACCCGCTGTAATGACTCCCTGCTTCGCTTCCTTTTTTGGGGAAGAAGTAGCAGCACTGGATTGTGTGCCCAGATTAATATAGTCCTTGTGGACCCACCCGTTTGCATTCCCGGTTTGTACAGCCAGCCAGCTGCCGCTCACTTCAGAGGTTGACACTTTGTCCCCTTTGTTTAGAACAGTGACGACCGGGTCGGACGTGCTCGGACCTTTTCTTAACCGGAGCCCATTGGTGTTGACTGTTCCCTGCTGTCCGGTTTCATCGGCAGATTCTGTGGTTTCGCGGCTCACAAGCCAATTTGCCACCCAGCCTTCTCCTTTCTCGGTGGATATCCTGTACCAGTCTTTCCTGGATTCCACAATACTGAAGGTTTGGTTTCTATGTACCTGGGTCAGGACAGGATAGCTGAGACCGGGTCCTGTACGTACATTGACCGTGGCTGTACTGATGGATACTTTACCTTCTTCTGCATGAACATAAGGAACAGTCATTGGCTGGAAAGGAAAAATGAATATGATTGCCAGTAGGACTGTGGTTATTCTTTTGATCGCTTTCACCACCCTTTGCTGATTTATCGTACTCTTATACTATCGGAAATTTTCCCGAAACTTTTATTCCAACGGCACTTTTCGTATTTTTAAGAAGTGTCTCTCAGGAAAATTCCCATTACTGTCTTTAAATACGATAAAAAAATTAAAATTCCTCTTAAACGAAAGAAAAATGGGTAATTGGAAATGATAGTAGAAAGGAATGTGTTGAAAGGATGATCTGGATGAGGTCGAGTGATAAAAATTTTATGAATGCTAATGGAGAGAATCAATTATACGGAGTGGATTTTCACCATTTTGTAGAGCGTGAGAAAGATGCTCTAAACGTTGAGCTTGCTTCTGAATTCGGTCTATCCTTAAGGGAAGTCAAATTATTGAAGAAGAAAATGGAGAGATCCTGATAAAAATTTCGTTCTGCCTCTTGACATGAACTTGCGCCGTACGTATCATTATAGAAATAAAATAACATTTAATAAAACTGATGATCGAGAATAGTAACTGAGCAACCACTTGGATAAGAGAGGAAATGCCGCGGCTGAAAGCATTCTGCAAAGTGACTTGGTGAATGAACACTCGGGGAGGTTTCGCTCTGAACGACTTTTTTAGTAGGAGATGAACGTACCAGGCGTTAACTGGGTGAGTGGAAGTCTTATTGACTTCAATTAGGGTGGCACCACGGGAATAAAAGCTCTCGTCCCTTGTATTATTACAAGGGATCGAGGGCTTTTTTTATTTTACATAAATTAGTTTTTTGAAGGAGGAATTCAACTTGTCCATTCAAATACCAAGAGGGACACAGGATATATTGCCTGGCGAGGTGGAAAAGTGGCAGTACGTAGAGGAAGTGGCGAAGAAGCTATGTCATGCCTATCAATATAAAGAAATTCGCACGCCGATCTTCGAATCAAGTGAGCTGTTTACAAGGGGAGTCGGAGATACGACGGACATTGTCCAAAAGGAAATGTATATGTTCGAAGACAGGGGAGGAAGAAGTCTGGCATTACGTCCAGAAGGAACGGCATCCGTCGTTAGATCCTTTGTCGGCAATAAGATGTTCGGGAACCCGGGTCAGCCCGTTAAGCTCTTCTACTCAGGACCGATGTTCCGTTATGAACGTCCCCAGGCAGGCCGCTACCGCCAGTTCGTTCAGTTCGGTGTCGAAGCATTGGGGAGCCAGGATCCGGCCATTGATGCTGAAGTTCTGTCGCTCGCGATGGGCATTTACAAGGAATTAGGTTTAAAACAGTTAAAGCTTGTCATCAACAGTCTTGGGGATTCCGGAAGCAGAAATGCACACAGGGAGGCCCTGATCAATCACTTTAAGCCAAGGATAGGTGAGTTC
>NZ_JABMCR010000110.1 GCF_013179555.1 Bacillus haikouensis | reverse complement strand
TGCGTGAATGAATTTATTATCTCCTACGTAGATTCCCAAGTGTGAAATACCTTTTTTATAGGTATTCTCGAAAAAGACCAGGTCTCCAACCGCAGGTTTGTTAACATAGAACGAACGGTTATAATAGCCTTCACTTGAGGTACGAAGGATATTGACGCCGGATTTATTGAATGCATAATAGATGAATCCACTGCAATCGAATCCTGCGGCAGTTGAACCTCCCCACACATAAGGCTTGCCTAGCTGTGCTTTAGCCTGAGAAATGAGCTGATCTGCATTGAAAGAACCACCGTTGTCTGCTTCAGGAGCCGGCTTTGAAGGTTGAGATGGCTGAACACCTTGTGTCGCCTGAAGCTTCAATACCTGTCCAACATAGATCATATCACTTTTAAGGTTATTGTGTTTCTTTATTTCCGCTACGCTGACCTTATATTTAAGGCTGATATGCGAAAGGGTATCACCTGATTTGACAGTATATGAACCAGTCGCAGAATTTGCCGGCGGTTTGACGGGAGCAGGCTTAGAAGCAGTTTCTTCTTGAGGTGTTGATGCAGCTCCTTTTGAAACGGTGAATTTCTGACCTGGATAAATCAAATAACTCTTTATATTATTCCAATTTTTCAATTCTGCCAGAGTGATAGAATGTGCATTAGCTATAGCTATAAGAGTATCCCCGGACTTCACTGTGTACGTTTTAGCTGATTCGGTCTTGGTAGGTGCTGCAGGAGCAGAAGGAGAGTTATCCGACACCGTTGTTAAATTCAGCACTTGATTGGGATAAATCACATCTGATTTCAGTTTGTTTGCCTGCTTTAAATTGGCAACTGTCAATTCGTACTTCTTAGCGATAGACCAAAGAGAGTCACCAGATTCAACCTTATGAGTGTTCGCGGCAACAGTTGAGACGAAAGTGGTCGACAGGACAGCAGTAGCTGCAAAAGACACAATTGTTTTTTTCACGAGTTTTCTCCTTTTATGTACTATTATGGTATATTTTTCTGTCATTTTACCATATATTACGAGGAAAAGGGGGATTATTTCTCGAATTACAATTTATTTTCTAGTACTTTATGCATAATTTTATTTTACTGGTATAAGTCTTCATAACTCTTTATGACAACTAAGGTAATTCGACATACTGTATAACAAAGAAAAAAGAAACCTATTCTGGAACAGGTTTCTTTTTCTTTGATTAACCTTTTCTTTTCGGCTGGAATACCTTTTCAACTACTCTTTCACTTGAGTTCCCGCTCTCTAAATAGCAGAATTTTTCATAGAATCCTTCAAAATTTGGTTGTACAAGCTGTTCTTTGTGCTGAATATGATGAATGACTTCTTCTGTCGTTTTTGCAAGCGGCCCTGGAGCTTGCTCTTCGAAGTCAAAATAAAACCCTCTCAACGTGTCCCTGTAGTTTTCTATGTCGTAAACGTAGAAAATCATCGGTCTTTTTAAGTTTGCATAATCGAAAAACACAGAGGAGTAGTCGGTGATCAACAGGTCAGAGATTATATACAATTCACTTATATCAGTATGATGGGAAACATCATATGCAAAGCCTGAATAAGCAGTGAGATCAAGGTTCTCAGCTATTAAGTAATGCATTCGCAGAAGAATGACATAATCATTCCCCAATTCTTTCTGCATCTTGTCCAGTTCGAGCCTAAGGCTGAATTTATACTTACCAATATCGTGAAATTCATTGTCTCTCCATGTAGGCGCATAAAGGATGACCTGTTTATCTTCAGGAAGATTCAATCTTGCCTTTATTTCAGCAATCGTTTCAGGATTATTATGGTTGTGCAAGTAATCATTCCTTGGATAGCCTGATTCGATCATATCTTTATTGAAACCGAACGCACGAGCGAATATTTCTGAAGAATAGCGGTTGGGAGAAATCAAATAGTCCCATCTGCTTGATTCTTGAAGGAAATTCTGTTTGTATTTCTCAGTATCCGTGCCAGGCATGTGGACTTCTTCCATATCTGCTGCAAGCCGTTTTAAAGGGGTGCCATGCCAGGTTTGCAAATAGACTGTATGAGCAGGTTTGGGAATCCACATTGGGAGCCTGCTGTTTGACACCCAGTATTTAGCTCTTGCCATTTTAAACAGCCAAGGGATCGAAAACCTGGTAAGCGTATTCAGGTCCTTATCTTTAAAAGTATCTGAGTTGCGCAGGTCGATGCTCCAATACATTTCATAATCAGGGTGGTTGCTTTTCAGGTATTCGTAAATGGCTCTGGGATTGCAGCTGTACTGTTTGCCCAAGAAGCTTTCAAAGACAACCAATTTCTTTTTTGCCGGTAAAAGCCCTACGAGTACAAAGACTAGTTTATATAATCTTTTAACAGTATTCCCCTTCTTAATTTTGGACAGAAGTTTTTTCAACCTCGTGTTCACTCCTTTGTTATTACAGGACTGGTATATGCAGTAAAAAGAAGAACCATCAGGTTGTGGTTCTTCTTTTTATGTCATTGAGAAACAGGTTCTAAACCGCTTTGTTTACGCAAAGCGTCTTCCCTGAATTTTTTCTTTTCTGCTTTTGACATCGCTTTATAATCTTTAAAGAATTGTTCATATTGAGGAATGACTTCTTTAACCGGACCAAAAGCCTTGACTTCCCCATATTCGAGCCACAGAACTTTCTCGCAGAATGTCTTCATCTGACCGATTGAATGACTGACAAAGAACATGGTCTTTCCCTGCGCTTTGAATTCATTCATCTTTTCAAGACTCTTTTCGGAAAACGCTTTATCTCCAACAGATAATGCTTCGTCAATGATGAGGATATCAGGATCGATATGAACGGAAATGGCAAATCCAAGCTTTGATTTCATTCCGCTTGAGTAAGATTTAACTGGCTGATCAATAAATTTCCCTAATTCCGAGAATTCAATGATCTCAGGTTCAACCTCTTTGATTTTCTTCTTATTAAATCCAAGCATCAAGCACTTTAATTCAATATTTTCACGGCCTGTCAACTGGTTATTCAGTCCGGCAGCGACAGCAATCAAAGCTGTTTTCCCTTTAACCTCAACTTTACCCGATGTTTCTGGTATGATGCCAGCCAGTATATTGGCTAAGGTAGATTTTCCTGAACCATTTACGCCTACGAAACCTATGATATCCCCTTCATTTGCCTCGAAGCTTACATTTCGTAATCCATAAAAATCCTCGCCGTAGCTTTTAGGTGTTATAAGGTCAAGAATACGCTCAGATGATTTGTTGTATAGTTTATATTTTTTTGATACGTTTTCTACCACTACAGATTTGGTCATGTTAACCTCTTCTTTCCTTATAGAAAATCAACAAAGTGTCTTCTGAATTTCAAATGGATGAATGAGCCGAAAGCAAAGAGGACCAATACTAATGCCCAGAAATACATTGTATATTGAATATGCTCGATAAAATACCAGCCTTGCCCCAATAGGGCACTCCTGTAGCCTTCGACAATATAGTAAAATGGATTGATTTTCATGATTGTTACTAGTTTTTCACTTAGTAAGTCTTCCATATTCCAAAGAATAGGTGATAAATACAGCAGCATTCGCACAACCGATTGAACAACCATCTGTACATCACGAATGATTGTCGCCAGTGTGGATGTTATCAATGAAATGGCAACGATAACTGCAATGGCTGCAATCATGTAATAGGGCAGCTGTAAGTAATAAATAGTAACAGGGTAACCCATAAATTGAAAAATCAAGATAGAAATCCCCGTTAGATATAGATGGGGATAAAATTTAGACATGATGACATATGATGGTATGGCACTCAAAGGGAAACTCATCTTTGAGAGCATTTTAATTCTTGTATAAATGGATTTTGATGCTTGGACAATTGCCGGATTGATAAAGAACCAGACAACCATACCGGCAAGCAGCCAGGGAAAGAATGGTACTCCGTCAACATCCGATCTTCCTTCTCCACCGCTCTTTAAGCCATATCCAAAAACAAACCAATAGATAGCGATTTGGATGCCGGGATTTAATATTTCCCAAAGCATTCCTAAATAATTATTTTTGTTAGCACTTTTAAGTTCGTATAAAGAGAGCCTTTGTATCAGATAAAAGCTGCTGATCTGCTCTTTAAAAACTGTTACAGCTGATTTCATATTGATTCCTTTCTTTCAGACCAAGCTGAAAATAGCTTGGTTTATTAAGGAGGCAACTGGAGTACGTGTTTCCTCATAGTCTTAAACTATTCTGCTACAAATCTCGATTTACTTCAATTACTTTTTCATGGAAGAAGGAAAAAGGACGAAAATTCCGTCCTTTTTCAAATCTTCTTAAATACATGATCAACAATTCGTTTGGAAGCTTGACCGTCTTCAAGATAACAATATTTCTCGAGGAATGCTTTATATTTATCCTGATAGTTAAGCTTTACTTTTTCAATGTTTTCAATTGATTCTATAATTTCTTCGGTGTTATAAACGAATGGGCCCGGAGCTTCTTCTTCGAATTCCATATAAAACCCGCGAATATTGTTTTTATATTCTTCAAGATCATATGTGAAGTATAAGATTGGCTGATTTGTATTGGCAAAGTCAAACATGACCGAAGAGTAATCGGTGATTAGGATATCACTGATTAAGCTAAGTTCCTGGATTTCAGGATAACTGGATACATTGTAAACAAAGGAACTGAGTTCTTCGGGAATCGTCAGCTTGTTGCTGATGATAACATGCATGCGAAGTAATATGATGTATTCATCACCTAAGCGTTCTTTCATTTGATACAAATCCATCTTGATATCGAAAACAAACTTATTTTTACCTGAAGTTTCATTGTCACGGAATGTAGGTGCATACAGGATGACCTTCTTATCCTTCGGAAGCCCCAATCTGCTCTTCACTTTACCGGATATATCTTCTTGATCCGGTTTGTAGAATACATCGTTTCGGGGATAACCAGCCTCTACGATGTTTCCTGTATATTTAAACGCACTCTTGAACGCCTCTGTCGCATATGAACTTGGTGAAACAAGATAATCCCATTGCCTGGTTGCTCCATGGACGCGTTCAAGATAGTCATCAGATCGACCTTGAATATTTTCTATATCAAAGAGCATCTTTTTCAGCGGTGTGCCATGCCAAGTTTGTAAATAAGTAGTACCCTTACGTTTCGTAATGTAAGTAGGGAAGTTCTGATTATTCACCCAATATCCTGATTTTGCAAGATAATAGAAGTACTGCGGGCTCAACCTTTTAATCTGTTTTCTATCCCTGTCACGGACAGGCATGGTCTGATTGTATACCCAGATCTTCTTGTAAGGAAGCTCTCTCTTGACGATTTCTTCATAAATATAGCGTGGGCTGTCGGCATATTGCTTTCCGATCCCGCTTTCGAAGAGAATCATATTTCTGTCTATTGGTACTACCCGTTTAGCTGCTGCATAAAACCATTCCATTGAGGGCTTATACCACTTACTGCGGCGATAGCGGTTAAAAAGAGCAATAGCAAGTGGCTTCTCCAGGATTTTTTCTGAAAAAGTCTTATGGATTTCAACATTGTCAATGACATTGTAAATCCGTGCAGAAGAGTTTACATCTCTATATTTCAGGAATTTACGAGACCTATCCTGATGTTCAGGCAGCATAATAAATGATTGACTTTCATATTTCATAAGTGCCTGTAATAATTGATCTGCTTCTTTCGCAACAATGCCCGGCAGATCATTATCAAGGTCCAAATGTGACGGGTGCTTGCCGATAAAACGATCCCTGTCGAATTGATAGTAGATAATAGGTTTATTTAAAAAGCTGAAATCAAAACCGACACTTGAATAGTCGGTGATCATCAGTGCGCTTTCCTTCAATAGTCTTTGTACATCCACATCTCCCTGATTAATGAGCGTGACAGGCGCATCTGTAAAATACTTTGTGAACGTCTGCATATTCGGGTGCAGACAGAAGACGATTTCCATTCCATTTCGTTCAGCTAAAGCATGCAGCTTTGGGTGGTAAACAAGCTCCCTGAATCGTTCGAAATATTCGCTCTCTAAGAAGCTTTCTTCATTGTTGATCCAGTCACGCCAAGTAGGGATTATCAGTATTTGGTTTTTTAAAGGTACATCATTTTTCAGCAGATTATCAAACCTTGACAGCCCCGTGACCAAAACCTCTTTAGGTTTGTAGCCGAAATCATTTACAATCATTTCCTTCTCAAAATCTGAGCTTACAAGAAAAAGATCAGTATTAAAAGACGCAGCTTTTTTTCCGTAATTAGCCACCATGTTTTTTGTTCCCATTACCCCGTGTTGAAGGAAGACCTTGGTAGCCTTAACAAGGCTTTTATAACGGGGAGTTCGGAGTGGATATAGATAATCCGGATGATGGGATGAAATGACTTTAGTCGCAATAATTGAATTCCAAACATGTTCCTTGGATTTAAATGTGAGGACATTCCCATAAGGCTCTACATTCTTTCTTTCGGGAGAATCCTTCTCAATAACATAATAAACGTTTTTTTCAGGATGGTTCTCTCTCAAATATTTAAAGAAGTGATACCCGGTATCTTGTGCTTTGTAAGGACGTTCACCGACGAGCCAAACGTCTTTTTTGCGATTTATTAATCGGTGAAGCCAGGCAAATTTTTGTTTAGCCAATAAATAAGCAAACGTTTCTTTATCGTATTCATACACTTCCAGCGATAAATTAGATGCTTTAAATGTATAGTAAGGGTTAATAATCGAAACGGTCTCTCCAGCTGTGTAGTGGGTTTCCTTTATGAAATATCTTGATCTGAAGGTCGGTCTGCCGATCCGGATAAGTTTTTCTTCCTTTTTGTCATGCAGCTTAAGTGTTAGATATACATCATACACATCTTCCTTGAGTACGTTTCCATTGCAAAGTTTTTCAAAATCTAGAGCGGCATGATATTCATAACGATTCAATCCATACTTTTGGTGTGTCTTATCATTCCAAGTGACAGAAGCTGGACCTATTATTTCTTCATTTGTATTACGCCCTTTTAACGTAAGGCTTGCGTTTAAAATCATTGAATTTCGAGTGAATAGTTTTCCTGCCAAGTCTAATGTCCCTTTTTTAGCAGAAAGCTGATCAATTTGTATTTTAGTGGGAGTATCAGGCTCTCCATTTAATAGGAAAGAAAGATTTCCTTTTGTTGTTAAGTAGCATATGCCTTTTTGGTCCTGGAATTCAACGAAATCAAGCTGATTACGTGAAGTATGCTCGAATCTGCCCAGCCGAATAAGATATGAAGCGTACGATTCATTATCCTTATCAAAAAAGGTTGCTTTGTCTTCGATATTTTTATAGGCTTTTTCGCTTAAACGGGCGACAGGGACGGTGAGCTTTATATACCAATCGAAAGCTTGCTCCCTTTCATCATAGCGGGACGACAGTTTCTTAATTAAATCAGTGATCGAAAAATGAAAGTGGAAATGTTGTTTATCCTGTGATTGGTTCATATGAATGTTAAACCAATCATCACTATTTGTACGGGATGTAAGCCAAAGTTCTTCTACTTGATAGTAATCAGTAGCGAGCTTTCCACTGAATGAAAGACTGTCACCCTCTTGTGAAATTGAAATTTCCTGTTTCAACCTATTCTTTTTATTCGTGCTGCTTTTACTATTCTTTGTAAACATATTTAAAAGTTTCGTGAGCATATCTCAGACCACCATCTTCTGAATTTTTATAGAAAAAGTAAATATAGACCACTCAATAATAAATGTTTTTTCAATTTTCGACAAGGACCGATAGAATACTTCATTGATCTCGTAACTATAGTCTCTTCTCTGCAATGGAAATTATTATAGCTTATTCATTCGGACAAGAATCAACGATGCAAGGTGTAAGGAATGTTTAGGAATTGTCATCTTTATGTTACGGATGTAAAGAATATTTAAAATATTTTAACGTTAGTGAAAGCAGGAGAGCGGGTATAATCATTGAAGGTATATTTACTGGGAGGATTGCAAAATGAGTAGATTGGATGGAGATTTTGGTGAAAATGCGAGAAATATAGTGAATAATAAACGATATAAAGTGTTGAACCACCCTCATAGCTTCATGAAAAAGCTGTTGGATAGCAGCAAAAAAGTTACAGTGGTAACAGCCGCTTACAATGCAGAGAAGTTTATTGGGAAGACCATCGAATCAGTGCTTAACCAATCAATGGGTGCCGAACACATCGAATATATCATTGTTGATGACTGTTCAACTGATAAAACGGCTGAAATTGTCCAGTCTTATGCGGCTCAAAATAAAAATATAACGTTTGTTTCTTTACTCGAGAATACCGGTTCTCCCGGTACTCCAAGAAATATCGGGATTGAACTTGCTACCGCCAGTTATATAACATTTTTGGATGCCGATGACTGGCTTCATCCTGAAGGTTTGGATTCCCTTTACTCAATCTTTGAAGAAACCCAAGATGACTATGTGGTAGGGAAAACAATTAAAGTAGAGAAGTCAGGTGAAAGTATAATAGGAGAATTTGCTTGTGTGAAAGAAAGAAGAAGCATTTCTCCGTTCGATGTCCCGCATTTCTTCTATCATATGGGTCCCACGGCCAGAATGGTAAAGCGAGAATTGCTAATGGAACAGAATATCCGTTTTCCCGAGATGCGTTTTGGGGAAGATAAAGTCTTTTTCTCGGATATATTCTTCAAAGCCAAGACTGTTTCAACCACAGTTCAACCTGTTTATTATGTGAACAGATTAGAAGAGAACAAAGACTCTTTAACCAAAACGACTGACGTTCTGGAAAAACGGAGAAATGATCTTGAGATTATCAACTATATTAAGTCTAAGAATCTTCCCCTGTATATGGAGAAGACAGCACTCACGAGAATGTATGAGTATGATTTTCTGCGTACGTTTGACAGCAATCTATTTGTGAATTCCAAGAACAAAGAAGCGTTCTATCAATTGTTCAGGGAAGTGATTGAAACAACAAAGAGCCTAAGGTATCCGTTTTTAGATGAGTTTAAAATGCCGTTTTACAAGGCAGCTGCAGAGCTGTTCATGGAGAATCGCATTGATGATTTCACAAAGCTTTTCAAATGGCATAAAAAAGAGAAGCATAAGAAGTACGTCATTAAAGACGGATTGCCATTTTTCGAAATTCCATTTTTAGAGGATAACTATCATTTAATCAGGATTCCGATGCTGGCAAGTGCTATGGCTCAGGAATTGGAAGGAGAAAATGCATATAAACAAACGTTCGAAGTTTACGGAGACTACGTAAACGAAATAAATGAGATTGTAATTAGAGACCGCTCAAAGACTGACAATGATTTAATATGTGAAGTGGAACTGAATAATAATGAAGGTTCTTTCATCGTTTCAGTACAGGAACTTAACCGCCTGGATGATTCCTTATATACTGTTTTTATCCGATATAATGATTACCAGCTGGCAAACCTGAAAGTTATTCCGCAAAATCATATTACCTATAAAGACAGGGAGTTCCTTTTCTATACGACAAAGGCTGACAACCTTGGGCTTTCAGTTAAGCCAACAATGGAATAACTAGTTAAAATTTGCGTGAGCTTTCCTTAAGCTCACTTTTTTCAATATGCTTGATAGGATAAGACATAAATGTAATCAGTATTTAATTTCCACAAGGACTCGAATCATGTTAAGTTAGCACGAAGGTTGTTGTTGAATAGAGGTGTTTTTTACTATGGAGAGGAATTATGCAATTGATTACCTCAAGTTTTATGCAATATTCGCTGTAATTTTAATTCACACAGGCCCATTTGAAGGGGCAGCCATCTTTGGGATTGATGGATACTATATTGACTTTACCATCGACACGCTGTCGAGGTTTGCTGTACCTTTCTTTTTTATTTCTTCCGGTTATTTATTTGGAATGAAAATGCAGACTACTAAAAGCAGGAGCATCTACTTCAGCAGCTATGTGTCGAAGATGGTGAATTTGTTCCTGAGCTGGTTTATCTTTTATTTACTGTATGATTTGTTTGTTAAGATTTTCTTTGGGTCCTTCAACCCCTTCTCTGTTCCGGAAATTATCAAGTTCATTGAAGAAAATATCAAATTGGAGGTCTTCTTTTACGGGGCAAGTACAGGTTATCAGTTATGGTATCTTATCGCACTTATTTGGAGTATTTTAATTCTATTTGTATTTGTGCATTTAAATAAGTTGAACCTTCTTTTGTTCATTAGTTTAGGGCTGAATATGATCGGTCTTTTCAGTCAGTCCTATTCCGGATTGATCACTCTTCCGTTCGGGACGAGGGATGCCTTTTTCTTCGGATTACTTTATACAACTTTAGGTGCTTATGCAGCATATAACGAGAAAGCCATCAAAGGACTGGCATTACGGATAAAACCAAAAAGGTTAATTGCACTATTTAGCATCTTTTCTTTCCTGTTAATTATAGAAAGAGCGGTAACTGTGTTTCTATTGGATGGGAAAATAGGAGATTACTTTCTCATGACGCTGCCAATCACAATCAGTCTCTTCTTATATGCATTATCTAAGCCCGCCCTGGGAAAAGATTCGCTATTCACTAAAGTAGGTAAAGAATCTGTCGGGGTTTATGTCATTCATGTGTTTTTTATAAAATTCATACACTTGCTTACAGATGTAGCAGGGTTCTCATCACTAGAGGAAAATATCCTATGGCATATCCTGTTTAGTCCTATTGTATTTGTGCTTTCTTATCTATCTTATGGTGTACTGCAAAAAATGAAGAAACGAAAGTTTAATCCTCTTTTCAAAAGGATGCATGCTGTGGTTTGGAAGCAATAGAAAATATTTCAATTGTAAATACAGTGTAAATCTATTATGTTAAGGGTATTGTGTATGTAGTTCACTGAAAATTCATCAATTGAACTCTTGCAGTAAGAAGATGCCTCGTTTAAAATGATGTATAATGGAAGGAATGGCATTTTTCGACAAAGTATATTACAGAATTGTAAATGTACGATAAACTCATTGTAAAGAGTATCTAGTATACTACTAGATATAAACTATTTGATTTGTTAGATAGAATTATATTCTGTCAGCTTACTATAACTATAAGTCACTCGGATTAATTGTATATATTAGAATTGTAAATTGTTATTTAAGTTACAATTACAGGAGGAGACACGTAATGAAAAAAGTAATCACTTATGGAACGTTCGATTTACTTCATTGGGGTCATATCAATTTATTAAAAAGAGCAAAAGAACTGGGTGACCACTTAACAGTGGCAATCTCATCAGATGAATTCAATAATTTAAAAAATAAAAAATCATATCACAGTTTTGAAAATAGAAAGATGATTCTTGAATCCATCAGATACGTAGATGAAGTAATCGCTGAGGAAAATTGGGAACAAAAGGTGTCCGATGTTGTAAACAAAGACATTGATGTATTCGTTATGGGAGATGATTGGAAAGGTGAATTTGACTTCCTTAAAGAACACTGTGAAGTAGTTTACCTGCCAAGAACCATCGGGATCTCAACGACAAAAATTAAAAAAGATCTCGTGAACGTAAAATAATGCTTAGAGAGCTTGCGGTTACACTTTATCTGGTTATCTTCAGTATAATCTTTAAAATAAGCAAATGGTTTCCTTTACAAAATAAAGTAACATTTGTTGTATCTTTTAGTGAAAATAACAAGAGCATTTATAAGGAGATGTTACGACAAGATTTATCTTGTCGTACTCTTTTTTTAACGACAGAAAAAATGTATTCTTCCTTCTCGAAATATGAAGAGGCATCTACCCTGCTTTTTGAATTGAAAAAGCCATTGGATTTTATCTGCTCTATTTATCATTTGGCAACTTCCAAGGTAGTATTCGTTGATAATTATTATGGATTCCTCGATAAATCAAACTTTAAGCCGACAGTGGAATGCATCCAATTATGGCATGCCAATGGAGCCATAAAAAAGTTCGGATTAAAAGACCCATCAATTGAATCGAGAAGCAAGAAGGCTTTAAAGCGGTTTAAATCAGTTTATAATCGCTTTAGCAAAGTAATAGTTGGGTCTGAAGCGATGGCGGACATCTTTAGACAAGCATTTGAAGTCACCGAAGATAGAATCCTCCGGACGGGTATTCCTAGAACTGATGTCTTCTTTGACCCCAAAACCCAACTTCACGCTCAAACAAAGCTTTATCGGAAATATCCTTTCTTGGAAAATAAAAAGGTTCTGCTTTATGCACCTACTTTTCGTGAAAATCAGTTGATGGATGCTGAAATGAAGCTGGATCTGAAGAGTATGGCTGAACAATTCGAAGATCAGTATGTATTGCTTCTCAAATTTCATCCGGCTGTTAAAAACAATATCAATATTCCAAGTGAGCTATCACACTTTGTGTATGATTTTTCCGATTATCATCAGTTAAATGAACTTTTATTTATCACGGACACTCTAATAACCGATTATTCATCTATACCATTTGAATATTCATTGTTGAATCGACAGATTGTATTCTTTCTTTATGATTTAGAAGCATACGAAGAAGAACGGGGGATATGGGAAAACTTCATCAAATTCCTGCCAGGTCCGATTGCTTATTCTTCGGATGAAGTTTCTACTCTTATTCAGGATGGAAACTTTGATGAAGAGAAAGTCCGTTCATTTTCATCAAAATGGAATGAATATTCAAACGGTGATTCGAGCAAGAATGTTCTGGAAATAGTGAAAAATAAATTAACACAGCCTTATTAATAACTAAAAAAGCTGAAGTGCAATCCAGATGGATGTACTTCAGCTTTTTAATGTTGAACATTACTTTACTACATAATATGGCTTATCAAAATAGAGAGTATAGTTATCCAATAAAGCATAAAGACTAAAAATACTGTCTACTTGCTTAGCTGCCCAGCCGATATCAGTAGCATATTGGTGGCTGCCTTCAGGGTTCCATCTCATTTTGTATAGGGTATCCTGTTGGAAACCGTCTCTGTAGATGTAGCCGCTGCTGATCAGTTCAGCTCCGCCGATAATCGCTGCCTCAGGTGTAAACCACCCCTGTTCATAAGCAGTTTTGGCGCCGCATTCTAATGGACAGCTATCATATGCACCATAACCATACATGTTGTATACTTTTTTACCTTTATACATCGTCCCTTTAGCGAGACTTGATGTACCGTGTCCCGTCTCAAGTAATGCGTGAGAAATCAGGTATACTTCGTTCACTTTATATTTATTAGCGGCATCAATAAATGCCTGCCCTTTACCAGCCAGAACGCCTTTACCAGCCAAGACTTTGTCATTGACTTCTTTAA
>NZ_JABMCR010000011.1 GCF_013179555.1 Bacillus haikouensis | reverse complement strand
TATCTGTTAGCCCCGACGATGATTTCATGGATTGCGACCGGTGTCCTCGGCGGATTGGGGGTCCACCGCTACCTCACAGGGGAGCTGTCTATCCTGCAGCTTGTCAAGCAGGATGAACGGATGGCGGCAATTCCTGAGATTCTTTATACTCTTCCTATTGGCGGCACCATGATTGTTATATTTGTTATAGTAGCACTGATATTCTTAACGACTACACTTGATTCGACTACCTATACGGTAGCGGCCTATACAAGTACGAGGGATATGAGTGAACATGAACCGGCAAAACTGCTCCGTATCGTGATCGCAGGGGTTATAGCAGCTCTTGCTCTACTGCTGATGCGCATCGGGGGACTGGCTCCGCTTGAAGTGATTTCAGGCCTGATGGGTCTGCCGATTATTGTCGTTCAATTTATATTGATTTACGCTGCGAAGAAAATGATGGATAAAGACAAAGCGTGGAAATATAATATACGAAAATAGCATCCATATAAAAAAGCTCTCATCGTTCAAATTGCGATGAGAGCCTTTTTTGTCCATAGGTGAATTTACAATCCTTCTAATTTTTCCTCGTTATTAACCCTGCCGGAAAAAAATTCCTCATAATAATACTGAAATCCATACATCAAGATGGACTTTAACATGAAGAGTAATGATAGCTGTAATCTTGTAAACCTGATCAGGGTGACATATCCAATTTTCTTGAACCAATTCAACATGAAGATCGTGAAAAAAGAATCGACCATCAAATTAAGTAAAAGATACATCGAGAACTTGCCGTACGTATATTTGAAAATCCAAAATGATCCAACAAAAAATGGACCCAGAATCAATGGCAATTCAGCCAATACATTCGGTCTTATGGAAAAAGGGAACCACCACCATTTTCTCCTGGTTGCTACTGTGCCCTCTGCGACTAAATATACACACATAAAAAGTGTACCGGGTAGAAATCTTTTTAACGTTTTTTTGCTCAGAAGTGGAATGGACAACCAGGGAAGCAGGGCCATTAACGTTATCAGTCGTTTTCTATTCTTCATAAAAGAACACCCTTTACATCATAGTGGTAAAGATAGTGTTCCTTTTTCATAAAAGATTTATGTATCTTCCCGCGGGGATTCTTTTATCTAAGGGAAGTTGTGAATATCCTTCTTTTTTACCTTCTGATTAAATATATAAATACTATAAAGGGGGTAAAGGATGGGTAAACAAATGATCACGATATGGGAAGAACACTTATTCTGGCTTGAAGTATTACAGGATCATGCTTATTTCATCAGGGACCACTTATCTGCCGTTGAAGCAGAGTATGTGGATGTTTCTCAGCAATACATTCAACTATTTGGAGAGCTTATCGGGCTATTAGACCGTGTTCCGCTTACAGCAGGCCACCGGGATGAAACCATGATTCAGTTCTCAAATAGAGTATGGCCAGTGGCCAAAGGCTATTTTGAATTTGAAGGAATGCTGCAATCGTTAAGGATCGATAATAAAGTGGATCTTAATTTGTCCCCTACTTACTTAAATGGAACGCTTGCAGAAAATCAGGAATACCTGAGGTTTTTAGGGTATTTGCGAAAAGGGGAGGAGCCGGAGCCGCTTCCTTTGATGGATTTAATGGATTTATGGCTTGAAGATCAATTGGGGCACGTGGTCTTATTTCAAAACATACTCGATCCAATTGAAATAAGCGCGAGCAGACGGGCAGAAGCTTATATCAACCAATATCAAATGTATATCGTGCAAAACCGGCATCTGAAAGGATATCTCAGGTTCAAACAGCCTGGCTTTGCCCGGCAGAGGGAATTTGCGAATGAAGTTGGTCAAACGACATTGGAAATGAGTCAGTATATCTATGGGATGGTTGTGAAATATAATAAGAAAAAACTGCTGAATAAAACCACTCTCCGCTTTTTAGAGCATCATTTTCCAGAAACCTGTTATTTCATTAAAAAGCTCAGCTATTATTCTCCAAAGCTGAAGGGTGCAGCCGGTACCTGCTCCTTAAAAAGAGCCACCTACTTATAATTGATAGCGAATGGACTTGATATTGTTTAATTGATATGACAAGTCAAGATATGGAATCTTTGGTCAGGCAGCCAGTACGGAAGATACACGATATGAACGGGATGAAAGAAGCTGACTTGCAGCAGTAAGGTACTTAATAAATCTATATTATTCTAAATTATCAATTCATAAAGCGCTCTCAAAATTATTCTCAAATAATTTTGAGAGTTATTTTTTTGCCTCAGGGACATTTCTTTCCAACATTGTTACCGTTTTGTGAATAAACTTCGTCTAAATTTCGAACATCTGTTTACAGATAGGTGAAATGAGGGTACCTTCTTTAAAGAATTTGTTAGTATGATGCTACAACGATAATTCTGACATAAAGGAAGGTGATCTCCCTATGTTTAATAAATTCAAGCCCTACCTGATTGTATTGATCAGTTTGGTTTCATTATTTTTCATCATTATATTCAGTTCGGGAAGTGAAATGATCATTCTCGATCCGAAAGGACCTGTAGGGGCGGTTCAGAAAGACCTGATCATGCTGTCGATCTATTATATGCTTGGCATAATGGTTGTCGTATTATCTTTCTTTACTATTATTCTGCTAAAATATCGAAGTAGTAAAAAGAGTGATTATAAGCCGGAAATGCACGGCAGTACGAAACTGGAAATCATCTGGACGCTGATCCCGGTATTGATCGTCATTGCTTTATCAATACCAAATACGAAGGCGTTATATGAATTGAAAGAAGCTCCGAAAGCAACAGCTCATAAAGATCCAATCGTGATTCACGCGACAGCTGTTGATTGGAAATGGATCTTCAGTTATCCGGAGGAAGGGATCGAAACTGTAAACTACGTTAATGTCCCAGAAGATCATCCAATCCTGTTTAAAGTGACAGCTGCTGATTCCATGGCTTCATTCTGGGTTCCTCAAATCGGTGGCCAGATTTATGGAATGCCTGGAATGGTAAATGATTTATACTTACAAGCTGATGAACCGGGGACTTACGACGGACGTAACTCAAACTTCACGGGTGAAGGAATGACACACCAAAAGTTTGATTTTGTTGCGTTGGAAGAAGGAAAGTATGAAGAATGGGTGAAAGATGTTCAAGCCGGCGAGCCAAAACTGACCGAAAAAACGTATGAGAAGCTTATGCTGCCTGGCACGGTTGAAGAGATGACGTTCTCGTCCACCCACTTATCAATTGTAGACCATGGAAAGAATTCTGAATATGCACTCGCGATTCGTGAGAAATACGGCATCACCGAAAATGCACACGGTGCGGATGCAGATGCTGAATCCACTCATAGTGGTCATGGCGGACATGAATCACACGAAGACCATGAAGATCAAGGCAGTCAGGGAGATCACAAAGATCAGGATAGCCGTGAATCGCATGAAAATAAAGAGGGACATGAGCACTAAGAAAGGAGGGCTTTAAATGTTTGATTTTATAAAGGATAACTTAATCCTCAATGATCCATTGATTCTGGGAGCCAATATTTCGATTATATTCACCGTTATCGGGATAGTTGCCACCCTTACTTACTTTAAAAAATGGAAATGGCTTTGGAATGACTGGATCACGAGTGTTGATCATAAAAAGATAGGTATCATGTATATACTTGCTGCATTGGTCATGCTCTTCCGCGGAGGGGTAGATGCATTATTAATGAGGGCCCAATTAACGGTTCCTAATAACGAGTTTTTATCATCTCAGCATTACAATGAAATTTTTACGACTCATGGTACGATCATGATTCTATTCATGGCGATGCCATTTTTACTTGGTTTGATGAACGTTGTTGTACCACTCCAGATCGGTGCAAGAGACGTGGCATTCCCATTCTTGAATAACCTCAGTTTCTGGTCATTCATGTTCGGGGCGATCCTGTTTAATATGTCATTCGTATTCGGCGGTTCACCGGATGCGGGCTGGACGAACTACGCTCCGCTCGCAATCGAAGGAAGTCCTGGGCCGGGTATCAACTACTACTTGCTCGGTCTGCAGATTTCCGGTATCGGTACATTACTGACAGGTATCAACTTTGTCGTCACCATCATCAAGATGCGTGCACCAGGCATGACGCTTCTTCGTATGCCGATGTTTACATGGACGACATTGATCACTGCATTCATCATCGTGTTCGCATTCCCGATTTTGACAGTGACACTTGCTCTGATGACATTCGACCGTCTGTTCGGGACACATTTCTTTACGCTGACGGATGGCGGGAATCCGATGCTTTGGTCGAATCTGTTCTGGTTATGGGGTCATCCGGAAGTATATATCGTTATTTTGCCAGCTTTCGGTATTTTCTCAGAAATCATTGCCACTTTTGCAAGAAAGACATTATTCGGGTATAAATCGATGATCATCTCGCTTGCTGCGATTTCATTGCTTAGCTTTGTCGTGTGGGTCCACCATTTCTTCACGATGGGCGGAAGTGCTGCATTGAACAGTGTATTCTCGATTACAACGATGGCAATCGCCATCCCGACCGGTATCAAGATATTTAACTGGCTGGGTACCTTGTATAAGGGAAGGATTGAATTCACGGTGCCCATGATGTGGTCGGTGGCATTCATCCCGACATTCCTGATCGGCGGGGTGACAGGGGTCATGCTCGGTATGGCCGCGGCTGACTTCCAGTATCACAACAACTATTTCTTGGTTGCTCACTTCCACTATACGCTGATTGCCGGGGTCGTATTTGCCTGCTTCGCAGGACTTGTCTACTGGTATCCGAAAATGTTCGGACTTAAGATGAATGAACGAATCGGGAAATGGGCTTTCTGGTTCTTCTCGATCGGTTTCAACGTATGTTTCTTACCTCAATTCGTATTAGGATTCGCCGGTATGCCAAGACGTGTGTATACGTACGGACCGGAAGACGGATGGACAGCATTGAACGTGATCTCTTCTGTCGGTGCCTTCGGTATGGGGGTAGGATTCATGATCATCGTGTATAACGTATACTACAGCTACCGTTACGGAAAGAGAGAAGTAACCGGTGACGCGTGGAATGGACGTACACTTGAGTGGGAGACAAGTTCTGCGATCCCGCCTCACTACAACTTTGCACATGTTCCTGAGGTGAAGAATGTTGATGCATTCTATTACATGAAACAGGAAAAAGAAACAACGAGTCCGGAAAAAGTGAAATATAAACCGATCCATATGCCAAGCAATGCAGGAACGCCTTTCATCATGTCCGGCTTCTTCTTTGTTGCAGGCTTCGGTTTGGTATTCGAATTATGGTGGTTGGCCATCCTTGCCCTTGTCGGTATTTTTGGATGCATGGCTCACCGTTCTCTCAATTCACACAAGCAGGATGAAGGTTATTATGTAAGTGTGGAAGAAATAGAAAAAACAGAAAATCGGTTTAAGGGGGAGGCGTGATTATGGCACATAGTACAAATGTAGATCCAAACACGCCATTGGAATATCAATCGGAAATCGGCAAACTGAATATTTTCGGTTTCTGGATTTTCCTTGGAGCGGAAATGGCGCTATTTGCCACTATTTTCGCAACGTTCTTTGCCCTTGAAAGCGGAACGGTCGGCGGTCCGCTGCCTGGTGAAGTGTTTGATCTGAAGAATACGATCATTATGACGTTACTATTATTGATCAGTAGTTTTACGTCAGGTTTATCGATAAATGAATTAAGAAGAAAAAATGTCAAAGGGATGATGGTCTGGCTGATCATCACCTTGCTCTTTGGCGCAGGGTTCCTTTACATGGAAATTGCCGAATTCCTGCACCTGATCCATGAGGGTGCTGCTATGGGAACCAATGCTTACTGGTCTTCATTCTATCTGTTGACTGGTACGCATGGTCTCCACGTTTCATTAGGTATCCTATGGATCATACTTGTGATGTTCCAGGTAAAGAAACAGGGGTTAAACCCTGATACCGCGAAAAAACTATTTGTATCCAGCTTGTACTGGCACTTCCTTGATTTCGTATGGATCTTCGTGTTTACAAGCGTATACTTACTAGGGATGGTGGGATAATGTCAAACAACACATCGAACCACAGTCGTATACCTTGGACACAAATTATTGGATTTCTACTGTCAGTCGGATTAACATTCCTCGCTGTCTGGTGGGGACTGTACACTGACCTTGCCCGCGGTACCATCGTAGCGCTCGTGTTCGTACTTGCGTTCCTGCAGGCAGCTATCCAGCTGTTCCTGTTCATGCACGTAACAGAAGGTGAAGGAAAATGGCAGGTCGGGAAAATGCTCTCGGCCGCCTTCATCGCCATCGTCATCGTCGCAGGCTCCGTCTGGGTCATGAACAGCATGCACTAAAAAGCGGGACATGGGGACAGGTCCACTGTCCCGATGACCTCAGTATGAAAAAATAGCGTCTACTTATGTAGATGCTATTTTTTTATATTTTATTGTTGTGCCTGATGAACATATCTAAGTTAAACATATTGGATCTCAGAATACCCAAACACTGGTCTATGGTTTGATTGCAGAGGTAGTCCAATCAAATTACAAATTTTTTAAATATAATAAATATCATATTTAAAAAGGGATTTGAAGGATATGAGAGAATTTTCAGATTTAAGGTATTTAAAATTAAGAAGAAAAAAATTTTCTATCGAACCCGAATATATTGAAATTGATCATTTAATACCTCCTACTTCTTGTGAGAATATTAACCCATTAAAAAATATTTGTTGTGAGGGGCCGCCTGGACCACGCGGCTTCCGGGGTCCTATAGGTCCCCAAGGGCTACAGGGAGAGCCCGGTCCAGCTGGTCCTCAAGGAGATCAGGGGATCCAGGGTCTGCAAGGGGATCCCGGACCAGTCGGATCTCAAGGAGAGCAAGGAGTCCAAGGAACTCAGGGAGAAGTCGGTCCGGCCGGCATCCAGGGAGAGCCCGGTCCAGCTGGTCCTCAAGGAGAACAGGGGATTCAGGGTCTGCAGGGGGATC
Source organism: Bacillus haikouensis (assembly GCF_013179555.1). Lineage (GTDB taxonomy): Bacteria > Bacillota > Bacilli > Bacillales > Bacillaceae_B > Rossellomorea > Rossellomorea haikouensis_A. The sequence goes on along the minus strand of NZ_JABMCR010000011.1, from coordinate 26,780 downwards.
CCGGTCCAATTGGACCTCAAGGAGAGCCGGGAGTCCAAGGTCCTCAAGGAGAAATCGGTCCGGCCGGCATCCAGGGTGAGCCTGGTCCAGCTGGCCCCCAAGGAGAACAGGGGATTCAGGGTCTGCAGGGGGATCCCGGTCCAATTGGACCTCAAGGAGAGCCGGGAGTCCAAGGTCCTCAAGGAGAAATCGGTCCGGCCGGCATCCAGGGTGAGCCTGGTCCAGCTGGTTCTCAAGGAGATCAGGGGATCCAGGGTCTGCAAGGGGATCCCGGTCCAGTCGGACCTCAAGGAGAGCAAGGAGTCCAAGGACCACAAGGAGAAATCGGTCCGGCGGGCATCCAGGGAGAGCCCGGTCCAGCTGGCCCCCAAGGAGAACAGGGGATTCAGGGTCTGCAGGGGGACCCCGGTCCAATTGGACCTCAAGGAGAGCCGGGAGTCCAAGGTCCTCAAGGAGAAGTCGGTCCGGCCGGCATCCAGGGAGAGCCTGGTCCAGCCGGTCCTCAAGGAGATCAGGGGATCCAGGGTCTGCAGGGGGACCCCGGTCCAATTGGACCACAAGGAGAAGTCGGTCCGGCCGGCATCCAGGGAGAGCCCGGTCCCGTTGGCCCCCAAGGAGAACAGGGGATTCAGGGTCTGCAGGGGGATCCCGGTCCAGCCGGTCCTCAAGGAGAAATCGGTCCGGCCGGCATCCAGGGTGAACCTGGTCCAGCTGGTCCCCAAGGGGAGCAAGGGATCCAAGGTTTGCAGGGGGATCCCGGTCCAGCCGGTCCTCAAGGAGAGACTGGTCCTGCCTTTGCACAAGAAGGATTTTCGGCATTAGCCAGTTCTCTCGGGGTATCCTCATCTCGGCGAATTTCCTCATGGTCAATTAACTCACCTTACTACAGCACTGTGAATTTCGACGCACCGCAAGGAATTTATACGGTTCCCTCTTCAGGCAGGTATGCAATTTATGCAACCCTTTCTTATCAGACAACCGCAGCTATCTCAATTAGCTTAGGCTCAAACGTAAATCCTGCTTTTATCATACGCAGAATCAATGATGATACGGATTTGATCTCGGGTTTATTCCCTATTCTAAATGTCAGTATTGTTCTTGTTTTGACATTAAGGGCAGTCCTGGGGAGTGGAACGGTTACATTAGCTGGGGATGTAGAATTAAATGCTGGAGATGAGATTGGTTTATTTTATGAATCAAATGGACTTTCCATTTCCTTGAACCTTGGGGGAGGGACCGGTGGAGTAGTCTGGTCAATCCATAAAATAGCTGAGCTCTAAAATTTAGAGAGGGAACAATTGAATATAAATCAACAGAAAAGTCTGCTATGAAATTTATACAGACTTTTTTGTTGACTATGGAATAAAATTACAATAAACTATTGATTGATCAATCAATCATTTTTCGGGGAGATGATACAAATGGCTGCTGCACTTTCAGTTGAAGAAAAAAAGAAAAGAAAGAGAGCCTTGATTCTGCAGGCTGCGGTCAAATTATTCAGCGAAAACGGATTCGCTGAAACGCCGATTGCTGCAATCGCAAAGGAAGCGGGTGTTAGTTTCGGAACGGTTTTTACGTATTTTGAAACGAAGGAGACATTATTTCATTCAGCCATTCTGGAGCCGTTGGAAGAAATCAAGCCCTATTTTTATGAAATAGAAGAACGGTACAGCGGCAATCCCATGGAAATAATAAGTGAAATGATCCATTGCCATGTCGAGCTGTTCTCAAAAAGAAAGGATTTCTTACGTCTTATCCAACAAGTACTGGCTAGACCAGACCGATACCCGGATCTGTTCCAGGAACTCGATGATTTCGTAACTGTCTTTATCGACCGCATCGTCCCACTCATCATTCAAGGGCAGAAGCGGGGTCTTTTCTATCAAGAATCACCTCCTTTGATTGCCCAGTCCTATTTGTCCCTCATCAATGGGATGAGGTTGACCTTTGTGGATGAGTATACTAATTTATTCTGGATGGATATGAGAATCCAGGCGCTGCGATTGTTTGGACCTGTATCCAATGGGGAGGGGACCAAACGTTGAAAATGAGGGATATCCACCCGAACATTAAATTAAGGCTGGGGATGCAGTTCCTGGGAGGGCTTGTTTCCATGGCCGTCATCCCGTTCCTGGCCATCTACTTTGCTCAAAAAATCGGTGCCGCTGAAACGGGAGTCATTCTCATATTAATCGTCATCAGCGGTGTGATCGGGGGATTCATCGGGGGACATGTCTCCGATAAGATCGGCCGGCGGAACATCATGATCTATTCTGAGATCGGTGTGCTGATTACCTATCTATTCATTGCTTTTTGCAATTCTCCTTGGTTCGATCTCCCATATGTATCTGCTGCCTTCTTTGTCCTCAATATGTTTGCCGGCGGTATGTTTCAACCTGCTGCTCAGGCGATGATCATCGATGTGACGGATTCAGAATCGAGAAAGCTCGTGTTCACGATCAGCTATTGGCTCGGCAATCTGGCCACTGCAATCGGGGGCATCATGGGTGCCTTCTTATTCAAAACCTATTTATTTGAGTTATTCATCGGGATATCGGGTATTTCACTCTTATCTGTCCTGATGACCATTTTCTTCATCTCAGAAACCTACACACCAGAACAAACCTCATCAGAATCTTCATCGGAACAACCCAAATCTTCACCTTTAGAAATCGTTCAAAGCTATACTGCTGTCTTAAAAGATAAGCTATTCATGTTTTATATAGTCGGCGCCGTATTCATTTTCACATTGGAGCAATCCTTGACGAACTATATCGGTATCCGGCTTGAAAAAGAGATCCCGGAACAATCCGCCTCGCTGTTTGGAATGGAATTCTTGCTCGATGGTACAAAGGTACTCGGATTCCTCAAAACTGAAAATACACTGCTGGTCGTGCTATTGTCCACAGTTGTCCTATTCCTTTTTAAAAAATGGAAGGACCGCTGGACGCTCGTGACAGGGATGTTCATCTTCTCTGTCTGCTTCAGTGCACTTGCATTCACCAACAATGTATTAATTCTCCTTATCGTCATATTCGTCGGAACAATTGGCGAACTAATGTATGTTCCGGTCAAACAGGCAATGCTCGGCGACCTGGCACCATCCAATGCACGCAGCACGTACATGGCATTTTACAGCCTGACCTTTTATGGGGCGACGATTATTGCATCGCTGCTGATCATCGCGGGTGAATGGGTCAGTCCTGTGGCGATGGGTGGCGTTCTCCTGGTTCTGGGTCTTTTGGGGACAGCACTTTACTATCTCATAACCAGATCATTGGATGCGAACGGGTCAGCGCCGGAAGACATGAAGGCCACGCTTCCTTCTTGAGTGGATGATAAAAAGGACACGGAACTTACTCCGTGTCCCGCATAAAATATACGTGCAAGCCAGCCTGCTGATGAGAATCAGCAAGTTTCAAATAGGATCGGGTTCTGCACCGTGTCCCATATTGGCTAGTGTGGCAGGTTCCCCTGAGGGACCGTTGCATAGCTTTGCAGCATTTGCGCCATATCCTGGTCGTTCAGCTGCGGTACCTGATAGTATCCGTGCTTGTTCTGATATAGAAAGATTTCATAGCTCATCTCAATTAAATTCGGCACACTGTCCGCTACGACGCGGCGCAGAATCGGGTTCGTCATTTCAAGGGCCGTCATCGCGAGCATGGTCGCAAGTGACTTGGTTTGTCCCAGCATATAAGCGGACAGTCCTTTTTCGGACAGCTCACTGACCGATTGGTTTGGCTTCTTTGGCGGTCCTGGTTTGACACCATATACAGTGTTATTGTTTTGCAGCATTTTATACTGCTGAGTCGGTACTTGAGGATCGCGTCCAGTGGAGAAACTGCCGACAATCGTGTTGTACATGGTTGTTACGAAAGCCGTTTGGCGTTTGACGATATCCTTCAGTTCGGGATCCTGGATATGCTGATCATACATTTGATATTGATCAAGCATGCTGACGATGCCTCCAATGACTTCATGGGCATCGAATAATTCGTGGCCGCCATGGTTTTTGTTCATTTGATTTATGCCTGGTTGGGCGTTGTTTTGAAATTGGGTATTTTGGGTATTGTTTTGCTGATTGAACATGATGTTTCCCTCCTGAGTCATTGACATCGGTTTTTAGAGTTCCCTTTTCACAGGTGATTATGTATGTCCATCAGGGCATTCAGCAATAAAGTCCATTTCCTCTGAGATTAATCAAGAGGTTTGGTCTGAGTAGGAGAATATAAGGGGAAAATCATTTGGTGAGTATTAAGCGAAGCAAACATCATCAGGAGAATAAAACCTGTCATACTCCTGGTGAATCTCCCTCCTAAATCACTACTTGATATAAAAATACCACTGTACTTCCTTTTCATATATAATGAACAGCTTCAAAGTCTAATCCTCATTGACAGGATTAGACTTTCCCTCCATACGGTCCGCGGCTATTCTTTAATCAATCCATATAGCTCAAACAAGTCCTTTTCAGTTAGAATCCTTGGTACGGGATAAAGAGGGTTTGCTTCCGCGAGAGCCCGTTTGACCATTAGCGGGATATCAGTTTCCGCGATGCCGCTCACTTTCGCTGGAATGTCCATGTCCTCATTCAGTTTCTTGATTCTTTCAATGAATGCAGAGGCTTTTTGTTCAGTTGTATCGCAAGCATCGCATATCCCTGCGGAGTCTGCGAGTTCTGCCAATTGTTTATGAACTGAATCCCCGTAGTACTCAAGGACATGCGGCAGTATGATTGCGTTCGCCAATCCATGGGGGATGGAGTAGAAGCCGCCTAGTGTGTGGGCGATGGCATGAACATATCCCACATAGGCACGAGTAAAAGCAACCCCTGCCAGGTATGAGGCTTTCTGCATGTTGGTCCTTGCTGGAATACTTTCCCCGTTTGAATACGCTTCATAAAGATTATCAAAAATTAATGTGATAGCTTCCCTGCTGCATTGGATTGTTTCTTTTGTCCTGCTCCTGCCGATATACGCCTCAACAGCGTGAGTCATCGCATCCATTCCGGTCGTCGAGGTGAAGTGGGGAGGGAGCTTCACAGTCAGCAGCGGGTCGAGCACGGCATAATGCGGAATCAGGACGGGATCATTCACCGCATATTTCTCATGGGTTTCGGGGTTTGAGATGACCGCAGCGACGGTTGCTTCACTGCCGGTGCCGGACGTTGTGGGAATCGCAAAAAGAGTGGGGATCCTTTTTCTGACTTTCAGCTGTCCCTTCATCTGGGGAATCGTCTTCTCCGGTCTTGCCGCCCGTGCCCCGACACCCTTCGCACAATCCATCGCCGATCCGCCGCCGAACGCTATGATGGCCTCGCATTTATTCTCTTGATAGATCCTCAATGCTTCCTCAATATTTCCAATCGTCGGATTCGGGACGGTTTTGTCATAAACTTTGTAGGTTAGTCTTTCAGCATCCATCTGCAAAAGCAGCCCATTCATAAGTCCGAGTGAGGCGATGCCTTTATCGGTGACAATCAACACACTGTTTATACCTTCCTTTTTTATGAGTAACGGAAGTTCCTCCACACTGTTTTCTCCCGTGATCAGCTCCGGTTTGCGCCAAGGCAGAAGATATGCAGCGCCTCTATAAGCTTGTTGATAAAGCCTGCAATACAACGTATACATTCCTTCCCCTCCCTTTTAATAACATTGCTTTTTTAATGTCATACGGATTCGTAATGACCGGAATTTTCTGAATATGTATATTCATTTTAACAAGCGCTATTTCATGGTGCCAGCTAAACTTTATGTTCTTCGCAAAGGTTGTTATAATGGACCTTCATCGTATCGTGAAATAAAAAGGAGTTGAGAACCCTTGAAATATATACGTTCCCAAATGAAACGGCTGATGAAAGATGAAAAGGAACTGCAGGACCGCCTAAAGAGATTGATGGATGAACAGGGCTTGGAAAGAAGCTTTGCACTGAAAGCTTTGTATCATTCAGAAGTAGCAGATGGCGGAAAGTATCAGGCGAAGTACCAGGCATTGGATGATCAGGTAAAATAGAAGTTGGGCGGTCCCCGTGTATGCAGGGTGGAAGCCTATCTTTAAAATGAAGCGTATGCATCAAAGAAATATGGATGACAAAGGCCCGTTCTCACTGCGTTAAAGCATGTGGGACGGGCCTTTGATTTATCGTTTCCTGCTGTCGATGAGGTGCATGACTCCTTTGAATATTAACACCAATGAGAATAATAAAACCGAGAGCACGCCAATCACGTCAACGATTGGATCGATCGGCGCCAGGAATCCTGTCAGCGGTGCCTTCAATAAAGCAAAGCCAGATAGAATGCCGAATAAGAATAACCAAATTGGACTATTCATGAAATCACTCCTTTCTAACATTAATTTATTCAAAATTTATGAAAGCGTTTTTAAAATGAGGAAATAGCCCGGATTGGCTGAAGGAGGGTATAATTGTGAGTGCTTAATTTTACTTAATTTGGAAAAGTGAGAGAATATCGGTGAAAACTCATAGATTATTCACCAAAACTCATAGATTAATGGCAAATCCTCATAGAATAATGCTTGAAACTCATAGAATAACGGGTAAAACTCATAGAATAAACGAAGCTGCTGCTTTTTCTCCCTGCCTTATAAGCCTGCTCATACAAAAAAATCTAATTTAATAAAGTAAACCGTTACTTGATGACAAATCACTACAAACTGAAGTTGTGGATAGTATTTTAAATGTGAGGTTGCTATAATATGGAAGTAAGAACGTGAATTTTAACCGCCTAAAGCGAAGAAAAGTTCTTCTTCCTCTCAGTTAACCCCCGCAAAGTTAAGTTCCCCTTAAAAAAGGAGTGGTCTATTGTTTAAGAAAATTCACGTACCACCGATTAAAGTCCTCAAACTTTATGCTTTATTAAGGCGCATCCTTCCCAATCACCCCTTAAGACAAGACATCGAATCTGAACTAATGAAAATCGAAGCAGGTTATAAAGGAGAACTTTCTTTGGATTATCATCTTAGTTTTTTACCAGATAAAGAATACATCATTCTTCATAACATCCGCCTCTCGTATAAAACCTTCTACTTTCAAATCGATACTTTAATCCTTCATACAAACTTTATTCTCATTCTCGAAGTAAAAAATATTGCTGGTGAGCTCTTTATTGATACAAGATTCAACCAAATGATCCGAACGAAAAATAATAGTACCGAAGTATTTCCTGATCCGATTTTACAGGCATATAAACAAAAAGTGGAATTGGCAAAATGGTTTTCATCGAAAAAATTACCTGAGTTCCCTATTGAGTTCCGGGTGGTCCTCACAAACTCAAATACCCTTATTAAAAATACCCATGACAATACTTTAGTCGTAAACCAGCTGATTCGCAGTTCCAGGCTGACAGTTGAAATAGATAAATTAACAGATAAATTTAAAACTCAAAAGGTAACAGATAAACAATTGAGCAAAATAGCTAATCTATTAATACAGGCACATATTCCTCAAAATGTGGAAGTTTTATCGCAATTTCGAATCCCGAAATCGGATATTCTCACGGGAGTGTATTGCAGAAATTGTGAGTCTTTAACGATGGAGAGGATCAGTGGATCCTGGAATTGCAGTCATTGTTTGTCCGAGCGGAAAGATGCCCACATAGATTCTTTAATGGATTTTGCCCTTCTCTTAAACCCGGCGATCTCAAATAAAGAAATGAGGGAGTTCTTGAATTTAAAATCAATATCAACAGCAACAAGGCTGTTGACGTTATTAAACCTTCCGACAAGTGGCGTCACCAAGAACAGAAGATATTCATTGTTGGGACTTGTTTCCAACTCGTATGAATAAAAACATATACCAGAATACGAGAATTCTCAGCAGCACCAAGAGGTATTCGGGAAATCCTTGATTAAGCCCAGCCCGCAACACCGCCACCAAAAACAAAAAAACCCGCTCCCCGCCACATCAAATCGGCGAAAAACGGGTCTTTCCTTCTTACTATACTGCTTTCTCTCTTTTCTTGCGCCGGAATCGATCAAATACAAGATAGAGCATTGGCACGATCATCAGCGTCAGGATGACCGAGAAGGCGATTCCGGATATGATGGTAACCGCGAGCGGAGTGAAGAGCGCATCTCCGCTGACCGCGACTGGAATCAATGCGACGATTGATGTGAGTGCAGTCAGGACGATCGGACGAAGTCTTGCACGTCCTGCTTCGACTACTGCCTTTTTTAGGTCCATACCGTTCCTTAACCCTTGTTCGATGAATTCGATGAGTACGATCGAGTTCCTTACGACAATTCCTGTCAAGGAGACCATCCCCATGACAGCCAGGAAGCTGATTGGTGTCTGGGTGACGAACAATCCGAGAATGGCACCGGCTATGGCCAGATAAACAGCAACCAATACAAGGAATGGCATTGATAAAGAATTGAACTGCAGGGCGATCAGCAGGTATACCAGGAACAGTACAATCGTAAACAGGATGGTGATTTCCGAGAAGAAGCTGCTTTGCGCTTCGTTTTCCCCGCCTAGTGTCACCGTGTATTCGGGATCGAGCTGTTCTCCAGCATCATGTACAATCTCCTGGACTTTCTCTTTATACCCGTCTTCGTTTTCAGGGAAAGCACGGATTGTAATCGCCCGCTCTCCATCAACATGCGGAATCTGTTGAATCTCTGCTTTCTGTTCAGCTGTAACCAGGTCTTCCAGGGAAATGAGTGCCGGAGGTCCTGGATCTGCAGGATTCTGTCCGCTTGCAGGTACTTCCAGTGCGGAAAGGTCTACTTCTTCTTCGTTTCCACCCAATACAAGGTTCATGTCACGTTTGGTGATGCCATTATCAAACGCCTTGAGGGGGATACCTTCCGTTGCCAGACGAATTTGCTGGGTGATCTGGTTCATGGTGATGCCGTTTTCCTCCATCAACTCCCGGTCCGGTACATATTCAAGGGTGGGAGCGAATTCTCCGACATTATCTACAACCAGGTTTGTATCAAGTTCTCCGATCTCATTTTTAATAGATTCCCTGAGCTGCAGAAGCTTTTCCATTTCGGGACCTGACACAGTGACGGTTACAGGTGCCCCTGCCGGCGGTCCCTGCTGGATGGTTTCCATGAACAGTTCAGCTTCAGGGAATTCAGTGCGCAGCTTCTCTGTCCAGTCATCGATCAGTCCCTGCGCAGTCTGGTTTTCTCTGTCAACGCGAGCTGCTATCTGTCCTGTATTTTCACCGGCATTTTGGAGCGAACTGTTAAACAGATTTGGCAGTCCTGTCCCGGCAAATACGCTGGTTTCATGGACGCCTTTATCGGTATTTAACCTTTCTTCCATTTCAGCGAGTGTTTCCGATGTCTCCTCAAGCGTCGTTCCGATCGGAAGGGTGACATCGATCGTCACTTCTTCGCGATCTGCTGCAGGGAAGAATTCAAATGGCGTGAACGCAATCAAGCCGAAGATGGCAGTCGTGAATACCAGCCCCAGTGCCGAGGTCAGGAAAGGCTTCTTGGCGAATCGTTTCAGGATGCCGTCTGCATAAAAGTCTGCAAGCTTATCGAGCGGTTTTCCCAGAAAACCTGGCGAAATTGATATTTTTTTTCTGGTCCTGCTGTAAAGAATGTAGCGGAGCACGGGTACGAATATCAGTGCCGCGAGAGTCGAAGCCAGGATCGTCGTGATCAAGACGGTTGGCAAAGCCCGGATGAACGCTCCGTTTCCTCCTGATAAAAAGACGAGCGGCAGGAATGTGAACACGATCGCCAGGGAAGAGGTGACAATCGATACCCACATTTCCTTTACACCGTTCACTGCACCTGTCAATGCATTGTCTCCGAGTTTATAGCGGCGCTGGATATTGTCATTCATCACGATCGAATCATCGACGAGGATCCCAAGTGCGATAATCGCGCCGATGACTGAAATCTGATTAAGGTCGACACCTGCATACGGCAAGGGAATCAATCCAGCCAGAATGGAAATCGGGATCGCCAACGCGACAACGAACACTCCGGATCCAGTCAGGCCCACTGCAGTTGTGACGATGACAGCCAGAACGGAAATCGCTAAGGAAATGAATAATCCTTTAAAGATGTCGGTTACAAGGTTTGCCTGGGAATAATATGGAACAAGGGTAACGTCTTCAGGCAGATTCTCTGCAAGTTTCTCGACTTTCTCACTCACCCTCTTATCCACTGAAGGGATATCTTCCCCTTGTGAAACAAATGCAGTGAAGGATACGGAGGGGTCACCTTCAAACGTGATGATATCCTCTGCCTCTTTCGGTGAAATCTTTACTTCAGCGGTATCGCCGAGCAGGATCGATTCACCAGCAGGATTCTTCCCGACAAAGACTTCTTTCATTTGGTCGATGGTCGTATAATGCTCCACTGAAAGTTGAACGACTTCGTTATCGATCGTTTCTTTCCCGAGTGGTGTCGGGTAGTATTCCTCATTAATGGCAGTCATTATATTTGAAACATTAAGGCCGGTTTTTTTTAACTCTTGCAGGTTGAGTTCAATAAGTACTTGCTCCTCGGCCAGTCCTTTTACCGCAGTGCTTGAAACACCAGGTAATTCTTCAACTTCCTCTTTCCAGCGGTTCATTTCCTCTTGAAGACCCTGCAGGTTTTCCCGGCTGTCACTTGTGAGGTGATACGAGACGACCGGCATCTTCACCGTCGATTCATTGATTTCAGGATCGAAGGCTTCTTCGGGAAAAGTTGCGGAAGCATCAGATACGGCTTGGCGTACATCGCTGAACACTTCTTTTTTGTCTTTGCCATCCTCAACCTCTACAATAATGGTAGAGAATCCGGCGGCTGATGACGAGCTCAGCTTTTTGATCCCATCAATCGATTCAAGTGAAAGTTCAATCGGATTGGTGACGGACCGTTCAACTGTCTCGACGGTCGCACCAGGGTAAACGGTTGAAACCGTTCCTATATTCACTTCCGTTTCAGGAATTTCCCTTTGCGGAAGCTGGAAAAATGTAAAAATCCCGATAATCGCAAAGAGCAGGACAAAAATCAGTATGATCTTTGATCGTTTCAGAATGGCTTGAATCATGAAAAAACCTTCCTTTCAATGATTGACTCATTGGTCATATTTTTTAGATGATGTACTTATAAGCACTAATATAACAGTTTATAACCTAATTGACTCTTAAGTCATTTTTTCATGGTGGAATGCTGCAGTCAAGAATGAATGTGTTTTCGCAAGCGGAGAAAAGGGGAAGGGCAGGAATGTGTTAAAATAGGTTGGTCAACAGCTGAAAAAGGAACGGGTTTGAAAGGCAGGTAGCAAGTATGAATAAACGTAAAGCGATATTGGAAGCGGCGGTCGACCTGTTTGCTGAACACGGGTACAACCAAACCTCAATGCAGCAGATTGCAGATAGTATCGGTATTTCAAAAGGTTCTTTGTATTCTTTTTTCCAATCGAAGGAAGATTTGATCATATCAATTTATGAACATTATCAGCAGCTTGTCTTTGAGCGGGCATTTGTGGTCGGATTGGACGGGAATATGCCTGCTGAGGAACGATTGGCCAAACAGTTTCAGGTGCAGTTCGAAGGAATTCTCGAATACAAGTCATATATGAAGATGCATATGAGGGGAGAATCAGCCAAGAACAGCGAAAAGCTTGCAGGAATGGAGCATAGGATGCGGGGAAGATTATTCAGCTGGCTCCAGCATAATCTCCAGCGATTATATGGCAGCAGGATCGATCCGTACAAATGGGATCTGATGTGGATGACCCAATCCATCTATTCGGCTTATATGATGCTCCTCATCTCAACAGATAGTAAACTCAAACCGGCTGACCTCGGAAAACATATCGTGAGGCAGATCGTGACCCTTGCAGAAGACTTCTTCGAGGGGAAGAGTACACCCCTCCTGGATGATGAGATGATGAAACCTTTCTCTGTCGATATGGATCGCCAAGGGGCATTTATCTCATTTGAAAAAAGGGAAAAAGTCTGGAGGGATCTTTATGATAAAATTCATTCCCTAAAACGCGAAGAATCCGGGGACTATATAAAAATCGCCGACAGGATCTCGGAAGAATGCCGGAAATCGAGACCGGATGACTTAATGATCAAAGGCATGTTCCGGCTGCTGGCAGATGTAGAAGAACTGAGCAGGGAAGTGTCCGAATTGAAAAACCAGCTTCTGCCTTAAGCTACGGCGGAAGCTGGTTTATTATTTTTAGCCTTTCTGCGAATGGGAAAGAGTGAGGTCCCTAAGGAAAATGAATAGTTTAATTAACTTTAAACAAAATAAGCAGGAGAGGGAGTAAGGTTGAACTGCTTTGGGGAAATCGTGAAAATTAACTGTGTTAAAAGTTTGCTCGTTGCAACTCTTTTTCCTCAAAGTGATATAGATGGATAGCGGTAAAAAGGTTGCCATAGACCCACACATACCCGGCTTGTTAAAATGTTCTAGCAGTTGTTTTGGGAGGTTAGAATATTGGATGAAAAGAGATATTCCAATTTAAAGCTGGGTGAGCGCGGTGCCATCATCAGCATTATTGCATACATATGTTTATCGATTTTAAAATTGTTCATTGGACATATCAGCGGTTCTGAAGCACTGAAAGCCGATGGATTGAATAATACGACTGATATACTGGCTTCCGCTGCCGTCCTTATCGGGCTTAGACTTTCGCAGAAGCCGGCAGACGAAGACCACCTGTACGGCCACTGGAAATCAGAAATGGTTGCTTCCATGATAGCCTCTTTCATCATGGCAGTTGTAGGATTTCAAGTTCTGGCTGGCGCCATTTCCTCTTTGTTTGATGGGCCGCGTCATCCGCCTGACATGATTTCTGCCTGGACCGGAATGTTTTCAGCCCTGGTCATGTATTTTGTTTACCTCTATAACAAGAAGCTTGCACTGAAAATTAAAAGTCAGTCCGTCATGGCAGCAGCCAAGGATAATTTGTCTGATTCGTGGGTGAGTATCGGGACGGTGGTTGGTATTATAGGGTCACAATTTAACTTGCCCTGGCTCGATCCGTTTACTGCGATTATTGTAGGGATCCTGATATGTAAAACCGCCTGGGGGATTTTCCGTGAAGCTTCCCATCAGCTCACAGATGGATTTGATCAGGATCTGATACAGGAGTACAAGGAAATGATCCATGAAATACCTGGGGTGAAGGGGATAAAGGATATCAAAGCCAGAACCTACGGGAACAACATCGTCGTCGATATCGTCATTACGGTGAACCCGTCATTGAATATCAACGACGCCCACGACATATCCACTAAGGTTGAAAAGGAACTGGAAGAAGCATACGAAATCTACGATGTTCACGTTCATGTAGAGCCGAACTGACATCATACTCAAAAGCCATTGAGGGACGGACCTGTTGAATGGTCCGTCCCTCACAAATTGATAGAAATATTTAATTTGAATTGGAGAAATCTCCAGCTCCAGCGTCAAGCCTCCCGAGTGATTTCAATCGGGTGAGTCAAGGAGCGACTTCACCCGCCTGCTTACCAACGCTTGTCGGAGCTGATCAAGGAGCTTGCACTTTTCTTAATATACTTTATCACCGTTGAAGATTGAGTTCTTCACGACAACATAGTCAACGTGGCGGATTGATTGCAGATCCGTACCCCCGGCATAAGAGATCGAGGATTGAAGATCCTGTTCCATTTCTACCAGTGTATCTTCCAGCGATCCTTTGTGCTCAACAAACATTTTTTTACCTTCGACATTTTTCTTTTCGCCTTTTTGGAATTCTGAAGCGGAGCCGAAGTATTCTTTATAAAGCTTTCCGTCTTTTTCAATGGTCTCACCAGGAGATTCTTCATGTCCGGCAAACAGGGAGCCGATCATGACCATCGATGCACCGAATCGGATGGATTTTGCTACATCACCGTGTGTACGGATTCCGCCATCGGCGATAATCGGCTTGGATGCTGCTTTGGCACACCAGCGGAGAGCAGCCAGCTGCCAGCCTCCGGTACCGAATCCGGTCTTGATCTTTGTGATGCAGACCTTGCCTGGTCCGATTCCGACCTTCGTCGCATCTGCCCCCGCATTTTCCAGTTCCCTGACTGCTTCTGGAGTCCCAACGTTACCAGCAATCACAAAGCTTTCAGGAAGGTGCTTTTTGATGTGCTGGATCATATTGATCACCGCATTGGAGTGACCATGTGCGATATCGATCGTTATATATTCAGGAGTTAGCTGCTCTTCTGCCAGCTGTTCCACAAACGTGTATTCTTCTTCCTTCACGCCTACACTGATGGAAGCGAATAATCCGCGTGACTTCATATCTTTTATAAATTCTCTTCTTTTCTCAGGTTCAAAACGGTGCATGATATAGAAATAGTTTTGTTCTGCCAAATAAGCGGCAATTTTTTCGTCTATGATTGTCTGCATATTTGCAGGTACGACCGGCAGTTTGAATTTTCGACCGCCGAGTTCGACACTCGTATCACATTCTGAACGGCTGTTTACCACACATTTTGCAGGAATTAATTGAATATCTTCGTAATCAAATACATTTTCCATGAATTACACCCCTAAAAACGAATATTAAATATATGTTCATTTGGAAATGTTCGTTCCTATCGTAATATACTACATTTTTTGGCAAGGTGTCAAAGATTTTTTGCCATGGCTGCTAAAAATGTCTCTTTTCTTTTCAGGTTTGAATTCCATTGTATACCGATTCATACCTAGGGAAATAACTTGTAAAAGATTTTATAAGGAGGCAGAGAGTTGTGAATTCGAAAAAACGAGATAACAAAAAGGATACGACATTGACAAACCAGCAGGGTCACCCGGTAACGGACAATCAGAACGTTCGGACAGTTGGAAACCGAGGACCGATGACACTCGAAAATTATGACTTCCTTGAAAAAATCAGCCACTTTGACCGGGAACGAATACCTGAGCGTGTCGTGCATGCCCGAGGTGCAGGGGCGCACGGGTATTTTGAATCGTATGGAAAAGTGGGGGATGAACCGATTTCAACATACACAAGGGCTAAAGTGTTTACGGAAACGGGGAAACAAACCCCTGTTTTTGTCCGCTTTTCCACGGTGAACCACGGCAGGCATTCTCCAGAAACATTGCGGGATCCCAGAGGGTTTGCGGTTAAGTTTTTTACGGAAGATGGAAACTGGGACCTTGTCGGGAATAACCTGAAGATATTCTTTATCCGTGATCCTCTGAAGTTCCCGGACATTGTCCATGCATTTCAGCCCGACCCTGTAACGAATCTGCAGGAAAAGGAGCGGATCTTTGATTTCATCAGCTGCTCCCCTGAAGCGATGCATATGATTACCTTCTTGTTTTCACCATGGGGAATCCCGGCCAATTACAGACATATGCAAGGTTCCGGGGTCCACACTTATAAATGGGTGAATGAGGAAGGGAAAGCCGTGCTCGTCAAGTACCACTGGGAGCCTGTGCAGGGAATTAAAAATCTGTCTCAAAAGGAAGCCGATGAGATACAGAGTAAGAATTTCAATCACGCTACCCAAGATCTTTATGAAGCAATTGAAGATAAGAGATATCCGGAATGGGAACTGTACGTTCAAATCATGGAAGACGGCGAACATCCTGAGCTGGATTTTGATCCTCTTGATCCTACTAAACTCTGGTACAAAGAGGATTTCCCATGGCATAAAGTAGGGAAAATGGTACTGAACAATAATCCGAAAAATTACTTTGCAGAAGTGGAACAGGTTGCCTTTGGTACAGGTGTCCTCGTTGATGGTCTTGACTTCTCGGATGATAAATTACTGCAAGGAAGGACCTATTCCTATTCAGATACTCAGCGGTACCGTGTCGGGGCCAACTATTTACAGCTGCCGATTAATCGTCCCAAAAAGGGAGTAGCCACAAATCAAGATGGAGGGCAAATGGACTTCCGGGAAGATTATGGAGACCAGCAAAACCCCCATATCAATTATGAACCTTCAACGATCAATGGTTTGAAGGAAGCGAAAAACCCAGGTAAAGAACATCAGCCGTATGTCGAAGGGAATTTGAAACGTGAAAGCATTCCGCGTCAAAACAACTTCGGTCAAGCTGGCGAAACCTACAGAAGGCTGAATGACTGGGAACGGGATGAACTGATTTCGAACCTTGTCGGTGCCATGCTTGAATGCCAAAAAGAAATTCAGGATAAGATGATCGATATGTTTAGGAAATGTGATGAAGACTATGGTGAACGAGTCGCGGAAGGTGTCAAACTGGGAATGAAAAATAAGGAAGATAAACAGGAAAAAGCCGTTAGAGAAGCAGACTCAGAAGGTCATCCTTCAGATCCTTATTAAAAAATAAAAGCTTGAAAAGTATATTTTTTCAACTCTTCAAGCTTTTTGTTATCTTCACTATTCATTTTATGAAAATCAGATGATGAAGAATTTGGCCACTCTTATCCGGTATTGTAAGGATTTTATTATCCGGGTTCTACGGTGCCCTTTGAAAGCCGTTACTATTTCTCCACATTCTCATTCATTTTCACGAGAACATTGCGGTACACTTTGAGATCTTCTTCAGAAATGCCGGACAGTATATGCTTCTCCCATAAATCCTCGATAAAAGGAGTTAATTCATCCTTCACCGCTAGTCCTTTGTCGGTTATGAAAAGAATGAATGATCGGCGGTCTTCCTCATTTTTCTGCTTTGAAATCAGTTCTTTCCGTTCAAGGATATCAAGAATTCTTGTAACGGTTGGCTGATCCTTTTCCGCTTTGATAGCCAATTCCTTTTGATTGATTCCGTCATTTTCAGCCAGTCTTTTCAAGACGGTCCACTGTTCAGGAGTGATATCAAAATCCTTCATATTGAAAGATAAAAAGCGGATGATATTTTTTACGGTTTTATTGGTAAATAGACCATATGCTTCGTCACGAGTATCGCGCATCCTGTATCACCTACTACAATTTATTCTTCTTTCCCCTATCATACTATAAATTGCCTTAAGGTGAGAACGATTTCATTTAGTTGTTATGACAATTATATTTACAATAGTGATTGCAGGGTATATAATTAGTGTAACAACTATTTTGTTCAACCTCAAAATCCAGAAAGGAGCTTTACATGTCAAAATCGACAAACAGTATATGGACCAGGCCTTTTTTTATGGCTCTGTTGAATAATTTCTTTGTCTTTCTAGTATTCTATTCGTTGTTGACCGTATTGCCCGTCTATGTCATTGATGAACTTCAAGGCAGCCAGTCGCAGGCAGGACTTGTGACAACGATCTTTTTATTATCGGCGATCATTGTCCGGCCGTTTTCAGGAAAAATAATCGAAGGAATCGGGAAAAAGAAGGCGCTATTGATTTCCATCTTTTTCTTTGCTGTTTCTTCGTTTTTTTATTTTATGATAAGTGATTTTTACCTTTTATTGGGACTTCGCTTTTTTCACGGAATTTGGTTCAGCATCGCTTCGACAGTCCTCGTTGCAATTGCGTCTGATTTAATACCCGAGAGCAGGAAAGGGGAGGGGATCGGATACTTTGCCATGTCGATGAACATGGCAGTTGTAGCTGGACCTTTTCTTTCATTGGCGCTGATCCAATTTGTTTCTTACTCAACCCTGTTTCTGGGTCTTGCGTTTACGATCGTATTGGCATTCATCCTCGCATTCGGTATTCATCCGGCAGAGATACCGCTTACCGGACGGAAACCGTTAAAACGTATCACATTGGATGATTTGATTGAAATAAAAGCGATGCCGATCGCCCTCGTCGGGTTTCTTACAGCTTTTGCTTATTCGGGAATCATGTCTTTTATTTCTGTTTATGCAAAGTCAATCGGGTTATTCGAATCCGTCAGTCTGTTCTTCGTCGTATTCGCACTGGCCATGCTGCTGTCCAGGCCCTACACAGGTCGATTATTTGATCAAAAGGGACCGGGTTCCGTCATCTATCCGTCCCTATTCATTTTTGCGATTGGTCTTATCATTCTAAGTGTGACTCAATCGGCTGGTGTTCTCTTATTGGCGGGTGCAATGATCGGCCTTGGGTATGGTGCGCTTCTGCCCAGCTATCAAACCATGTCCATCCAGTCAGCACCGAGGGAAAGGACGGGGCATTCAACCGCCACGTTTTTTATCTTCTATGATCTTGGGATCGCAGTCGGTTCGGTCATCCTGGGAATGATCTCAGCAGGACTTGGATTTACAAATCTTTATTTGATTTCAAGTGGAGTCGTGCTGGCAACAGTCTTTATTTACAAGCTTGTAACGAATCAAGCATCTCCAAAACATGCACAAAACGCAGACGCTGTTGAACTATAAAAAGCTGCCCTTTATCGGTCGTATAATCCGATGGGGCAGCTTTTTTGTTGTTTGATTAGGATCCCGTCTGTTCAGCTAACACGGTGTGTTTCAGCTGGCGATATCTCGTATAAAATAATCCGGTCATGATGAGGGACAGGCTTCCAAATAGAACGGTCATGATTTGTAAACCTGTCAGATCCAACAGTAACCCGGTGATGAGCAGTACGATCTGGAAAATCAAGCGGTCCAGCATATTTCTGAATGAAAAGAATCGGCCGTGAAATTCCTTGGGCATCCTGGTTTGAAAGATGGTCGCTGCCGTAGGGAAGAAGCATCCCACAGCAAATCCGAAGATAGTAAAAGAAAGGACCGACATGACAGGATTGACGGCAAAATAAAGCAGCAGCTGAGAGATACCGATGACAAAGGAAAAGAAGAATAAAATTCTATACGGCGACATCATTTCTCCCATCTTCTTCACAAAAAAAGCGCCTGTCATAAAAGCAATCCCTTCAGCTGTATAAATCCAGCCTTTAATCGCCGAACTATCCTGAAGCTCACTAATATTTATGACCATAAGATTAAACCCGCCGATAAACAGCAGCGGAATCAATGTCATGATCAGGGTCATCATCACGATCGGCAGTCCTTTGATGACGGGAAAGACCTCTTTGAAACCGGCGGCTTTGGCTTTCTGTCCTTTTACATCCGAACTCTGCGTGTCTTCATCAAACGACAAGAACCATGTCAGGATGAACAATGCGATATAAGCTGCCAGAGACAGGACATACAGCATGGATAAAGACAGGACCACCAATAGGATCCCTGCCAGTGCAGTACCGAGAATCCTTGACAGCGTCGCGACATTCATATGAACGCCATTCATCTGCAATAAATCCTTTTCTCTGACCACCATGGGAATGGCGGCTTGGAGGGCGGGGAAATAAAAAGCAGCCGATATTTGGATGCTTACCAGAAAAACAATCATCCAGAGTACAGAACCGGTCTCAATTGCAATCAACATGAAGATGACGCTCAGTGCCCTTGTGAAACCAGAGATCAGCATTACCTTTTTCTTTCTTACCTGATCCGTCCATTTTCCAGCAAGGGGACCGACTGCAAGTCCGGCAAGAAGCCCTGAAGCCAAAATAAGCGACTTAACAAAATCTGAAGGCACCTTTTCCTGCATGAATTCCAGGTTGCCTATTATCCCCAGCCACAATCCAAGCCCGGCCGTAAATTCACCGATCAATAAAATCCATACATTTCTGTTTTTCCACATATGTCGTGCAGCTCCTCGCGACGGTAATTATTTCGATACCCTAAATATACTATGCGGTGACCAACTTGGAAATAGTTTTCTTCAGCCGACATCTGTACTTGATGAATGAGAATGAAGATTGTAATCATCTATTGCATTTTACTAGGTAAAATGTACCCTTTTCGTACAGGTGGGTATCGACATAGTTATGAAAAAATTTCAACAACACAAGAAGAATGATTTCATGCGCAGCTTTTCCAAAACGCTGCTGCAATCCCTTATGAAGGCAGTGAGAGGTGACGTGGGATTCCGATAAGCATAATGAACCAGGCCCCTGAAAAATTAATTGAGAATAGTTATCAACTACTATTGACATTGATAATCATTATCAACTAACATGACGAAGAAAGCAAAACGGAAAGGATGATGAGCAATGACAGTTCAAGCTTTAATTTCAAATAAAGAATTATTAAGCCAGCAGGAGAAACGTGAATCGAATGCACGATCTTATCCGAGAAGAATCCCGCTTGCAATCAGTGAAGCAGAGGGAATTCATGTGACGGATATGGAAGGAAAGAAATATTACGACTGTTTAGCGGGAGCCGGTACTTTAGCACTTGGCCATAATCATCCGGTCGTGATTGAAGCGATGGAGCAGGTGATCCGGGACAAACGCCCATTACATACATTGGATCTTACAACACCGGTAAAAGAAGAATTCGTGAATGAATTATTCTCATCATTGCCGGAAGGATTCCGTGACCGTGCCAAAGTGCAATTCTGTGGACCGACCGGCGGGGATGCCATCGAGGCAGCCTTGAAGCTGGCCAAAACAGCAACGGGCAGACAAAGCATCCTGACCTTCCAGGGGGGTTACCATGGGGCGACGCACGGAACGATGTCAATTTCGGGAAACCTGAGCCCGAAGAAAAACGTCCAGGGTCTCATCCCCGACACTCATTTTCTTCCCTATCCGTACACATACCGCTGTCCTTTCGGTGTAGGAGGAGAAGAGAGCCACCGCATCTCAGCACGATATATCGAAAATCTGCTGGATGATCCGGAAAGCGGAATCCTTCCGCCGGCTGCCATGATCTTTGAAACGGTACAAGGTGAAGGAGGTTCCATTCCCGCCCCGATTGAGTGGCTTCAGGAAATGAGAAGAATCACGAAGGAACGGGGCATACCGCTCATCATCGACGAGGTACAGACAGGAATTGGACGGACGGGGAAATTGTTCTCATTCGAACATGCAGAGATTGTTCCGGATATATTTGTTCTGTCCAAAGCGATCGGAGGCAGTCTTCCACTGTCAGTGGTTCTTTACGACAAAGACCTGGATTGCTGGGAGCCGGGTGCGCATATCGGGACATTCCGCGGAAATCAAATGGCGATGGCAGCGGGTACGGCAACCCTTAAATACATCAAGGAGCACAATTTGGTTCAGCACGCTGATGAGATGGGTAAACGCCTCCTCGATGCATTAGGAAGACTTCAATACCAATTTCCTGAAATCGGGGACGTGAGGGGAAGAGGCTTGATGGTTGGAGCTGAAATCGTAGATCCCTCACTCCCTAAGTCTACCTCTGGAAGCCACCCGGCAAATCCTGAAATCGCAAGCCGTATTCAACAAGAGTGCTTCAAGCGTGGTTTGATCATTGAAACTGGCGGCAGACACGGGGCCGTTGTGAGATTCCTGCCCCCGCTCATCATCACTAAAGAACAATTGGATGAAGTGATCGGCATTTTCAAAGAAGCTGTAGCAGCTTCGATCGTGAGGTAATGATGATGACCTCGAACGTGACGTTAACAGATAAAAAGACTTCGTTTAATTCTTTCTTTCTGCACCGGGGTAAAGAAGGGATGGAAGCGTTTGGACAGGGACTCGAACAAGTAAGGGAAAAGCTGATGAAAGTCTATTCCGATGCGGATCGGCCTTTCTCAGGCAAGACTCCTTTTGCAATTGAAAAAGAAATAGGGGAGATCATGAATTTCCCCCTTGAAGGAACATCTTTGGAAGATGTACTGGATGAGATTGATGGACCTGTACTCAGGAACAGCCTTCATATCTCACATGAAAAAAGCATGGCTCATTTACATTGTCCGCCGCTCCTGCCGGGAATCATCGGCGAATGCATCATCGGAACATTGAATCAGTCCATGGATTCCTGGGATCAGAGTCCTGCTGCAACCTATTTAGAAGAAGGGATGGTGAAGTGGCTGTCAGGTCGTATCCGTTACCCGGAAACATCGGACGGCGTGTTTACAAGCGGAGGGACACAATCCAATTACATGGGGCTTTTACTGGCGCGGGATTACTTCTGTTTGACGCATTGGGGTCACAATGTGCAAAAACAGGGTTTGCCGAAAGACTTTCACCGTCTTCGCATTCTTTGTTCGGAAGACGCCCACTTCACTGTGAAGAAGTCGGCGTCGCAGCTTGGGCTGGGTGAACAGGCGGTCATCACGGTGAAAACGGACGAGCACCATCGTATGAGTTTAAGAGACTTGAAAACTGTATTGTCCAGACTTGGAGAAGACGGTCTGCTGCCATTCGCCCTTGTTTCGACATGCGGGACCACTGATTTTGGAAGCATTGATCCGCTGCACGAAGTCGCCGCCATTGCAGAAGAATACGGACTCTGGCTTCATGTCGATGCAGCTTTCGGGGGAGGACTGCTTTTAAGTCATTCTCACCGCCGGAAGCTTGACGGACTTGAAAAAGCGGATTCAATCACAATCGATTTTCATAAATTATTTTATCAGCCTGTCAGCTGTGGAGCATTTCTGGTAAAGAACCGCCAGAATTTCGGATTCCTCTCGCATCATGCGGATTATTTAAATCCCTTGAAAGATGAAGATGAAGGAATCGTGAACCTGGTGAAGAAGTCGACATCGACGACAAGAAGGTTCGATGCGTTGAAGCTTTATCTTTCACTTAAAACAATCGGTACCGATACTTTCGGTCAAATGATCGACCATACCATGGAGCTTGCGCGTAATACGGCAGGATATATTGAAGGAATGGAAAATCTGTCCCTTAAAAATAAACATCCTGAAATCAACACGATCATCTTCCGCTGCGAACCTTTATCTGCGCCTGACATCGACCTTGATGAACTGAACAGGGCGATCCAGCAGACGCTGCTTCACGAGGGGAGGGGAGTCCTCGCTAAAACGACCGTAGAAGGAAAGACGTATTTGAAGCTGACTCTCCTCAATCCAAGAACCGGTATGGAAGAAATCAATGAGCTGATGACAGAAATAAATAAGACTGCAACTCAACTAATGAACGGAGGTTTGGGCCGTGTTTGATACGAAGCAATCAGCAGAGAATGCAACGATTCAAAGCTTTCTAAATTGTTATTTACGGGAGACGGGTAATTTTGAAGAAGCACCCGGGTATGAGGGAGCCCCTTTACTGATAAAAACGGATGGAATAGAAAAAGTGATCATCTCAAAATTGGTCCTGCAAAACATCGAATTAGTGGCCGGGGTGAAATACTGGTCGGCCACAGACCGCCATTTATTCGCTTTCCCGATTTACTATCGAACAGCGGGCAGCGAAAACCTTCAACCGATTGATTACGTCACGCTTACCTCACTCATTGTAAAAGAATTTTTACTCGATAAAAGCTTCCGGGGAGCAGAAGATGAGCTCATCCAACGTGTCATCCTGAGCTGCCGAAGCATCAAAACGTATCTGGAAGCCCGCATCGGCGACGCAGATGCACTTACACAAGAAACCGTTGAATTCATTGAAGCGGAGCAGTCCCTTTTGTTCGGTCACCTGCTTCACCCCACTCCAAAAAGCAAGCAGGGTTTGACTGAGACTGAAGATGCCGCCTATTCTCCCGAGAGGAAGGGAATGTATCAGCTTCACTATTTTGCAGCGGGGAAATCACTGATCCTTCAGGATTCCAGCCGTCCGAATTCGGCAGCTTCCATGATTCTCGAAGAATTGCAAAATGATGAAACAGTCGATCAAGAGTGGCTGAGCAAAGTCATAGAAAAAGATGAAAAAGTATTGATCCCCGTTCATCCGCTCCAAGTGAAACATCTGTTGGAGCAGCCGGAAGTCAAGGTGAGGATTGCGAACGGGGAACTTGATTATATCGGTCCTGCCGGCAAGGAGTTCACGGGCACTTCCTCGTTCAGAACTGTCTACAGCAGAAATTCAAAATATATGTATAAATTCTCTGTCCCTGTCAAAATCACCAATTCCCTCCGCATCAATCAGGCGAAGGAGCTGGCAAGGGGAGTGGAGGTTTCAAGACTTATGGAGACGGAGGCAGGACAAAGGATAAAGCGCAATTTTCCGGACTTCCGGATATTGGAGGATCCTGCTTACATGAATCTTGTTTCTGAAAATGAACTTTCAGGATTTGAAGTGGTAATCCGCGACAATCCTTTCTATGAAAATAGCGAAAATACGAGCTTGATTGCAGGTTTATGCCAGGATCATGCATTCGGGGGTAAGCCGAGGCTCCATTCCATCATCACCGGGATCGCGGTTCGTGAAAATCGTACCGTGGAGGAAGTCAGCATAGATTGGTTCAACCGCTATCTGTCCCTGACCCTGGACCCGATGATCTGGCTATTCAACACCTACGGGATCGTGCTCGAAGCCCATCAGCAGAACTCAGTCATCAAACTCGGGGACGGCTATCCGGAAACATTCTATTACCGTGATAATCAAGGATACTACTACAGCGAATCGAAGGCTGACAAGTTGATTGAACTGCTGCCTGGATTAAGTACGCTCAGTGAAACAATCTGCGGTGATGACGTGGCAGAGGAACGCTTCAGGTATTATTTCTTCTTCAATCACCTGTTCGGTCTCATCAACGGCTTTGGTGTCAGCGGATTGATCAAAGAGAAGGAATTGATCAGCGTATTGAAAGAACGCCTGAAGAAACATGAAGAAACGATGCCATCAGATCTTCTTTCAAGTCTCTTGTACCAGCCGGTGCTTCCTTGCAAAGCGAACCTGTTAACCCGTTTCTATGATATGGACGAGCTTGTCGGTCCGATGGAATCACAATCCGTCTATACGATGGTAAAGAATCCGATAGCCGAAGAGGTGGAAATTCCCCATGCACTATGACTATGAGTTTTATGATGAAAATCTTGGAAAGAAGATTTCTTTTAAAAAAGTGGAGTTTGCACGGGATGTGGAAATGATTCACGGCTGGATGGGGGAAGATCATGTGCATCCATTCTGGAACCTGAACATCTCCCTTGCGAAGTTTCGCGAGCACCTCGGGAAAGCATTGAAGGATGAACATCAAACCCTATATCTCGGGTTTTTGGATGACATCGCCATGAGCTACTGGGAAGCCTACCGGGTCAAGGGAGATGTGCTGGAAAAAGCGTATGAATCGGCCGCTTATGATCAAGGTGTCCATTTGTTAATTGGTGATAAAGAGTTTCTGGGAAAAGGATACTCCCTGCCGCTGTTGAGGGAAATGGTCCGATACCAATTTCAAGAGAAGCGAACAGTCAAAGTCATGGCGGAACCGGATATACGGAATGAGAAAATGATTCATGTCTTTACTAAATGCGGATTTACAAGCATAGGACCGATTGAACTTCCGGACAAAACCGCCATGCTTATGGCATGTGCACGGAAAGAATTCGAAAAGAGGTGGCACTTATGAGCAATGACATCTATGACGTAATCGGCATCGGGATCGGTCCCTTCAACTTAGGGCTCGCAGCGCTGCTTGACGAGGTCCCGGATGTAAACGCGCTATTTCTCGAAAAGAAAACGGAATTCAATTGGCATCCCGGCATGCTGATTGACGGCACGACCCTGCAGGTCCCGTTTTTTGCGGATCTTGTCTCGATGGCAGATGTCAGAAGCAAATACAGCTTCCTGAATTATCTGCAGGAGCATAATCGTTTATATCACTTTTATTTTCTTGAAAAATTCCACATTCCAAGAAAAGAATACAATCATTATTGCCGATGGGTATCAGAGCAATTGGCACAATGCCGGTTTGGGATGGAAGTGGAACGGGTCGTTCCGGCAGTGCTCGAAGATGGGAGTCAAGGCTATGAAGTATCTGTTTGGAATGGTGATCTTTATACCAAAGAACGATTGTTTACACGCCGCCTCGTGATGGGCATCGGCTCTGTTCCTTCTGTCCCTCAGCCTTTCAAAGACCATCTCGGAGGCAGGGTGTTCCATTCAGCCGAATATTTGGATAAAAAAGATATCTGTCAAAGCGCCCGCTCAGTCACGGTGATCGGCTCAGGTCAAAGCGCTGCCGAAGTTTTTCTGGATATTTCCAAAGAGCAGGAATTATACGGATTCACGCTAAATTGGTATACCCGTTCAAAAGGATTCTTCCCAATGGAATATTCAAAACTCGGACTTGAATATTTTTCACCCGACTATATCGATTTCTTTTACAGCCTGCCCCGGGAAAAGAAGAATTCCCTCCTGAAGGAACAGGCACTCCTGTATAAAGGGATCAGCACCGATACGATCGCTGATATTTATGACTATTTATACGAACGATCGATCGGTAGTGACTACCCGCCGATTTCCCTGCAGGCAATGACTGAAATAACCGGGATTGAATCCAGCGGCCGCGGCTTTGAAATCCGAGGATTTCATCAGGTGAAAGAAGAGACGTTTACCCGGGAAACAGATGTTGTCATCCTCGGAACAGGTTATAAAACAGCGATTCCCGTATTTTTGATGGATATGAAGGATGAACTTGTATGTGATGCCGATGGACGTTTCAAGATTACGAAGGACTACAGCCTGGAAACGTATTTCGATGGGAATAACGAGATCTTTATTCAAAATGGGGAAATGCACACGCATGGCGTCGGAGCACCCGACCTGGGACTCGGTGCGCACCGGAATGCGGTCATCATCAATCGGCTTGCCGGCAGGGAAGTATATCCGGTGCAGACGAAGAATGTGTTTCAGACATTCGGGGTGGAGAAGAGTTCTGAGGCACCAGTTCCTGCGTTATAGAACAAAGTGTTCATTCTTTGAAAGTAAATCACCCGGCTCGATATCAAAAATAGGATTCAGAATTTCGTTAATAGATCTATTTAGGCAAAGCCACACACTCGTGTTATCCAATGATTTTAAATGAAAACTGTTCAGGTTGAATGAATCCAATCACTTGAGATGGAGTCAACATCCATAAAAGCTGATAATTGTAAAAAAAGTAAAATAACAGCTTATATTTCCTGAATAATCAGCATCAACCTTATACCTTAAGAAAGAAGGGATCCCATGCAATTTGCCAGTGACATACAGAAGATATTAAATAAAGAC
>NZ_JABMCR010000109.1 GCF_013179555.1 Bacillus haikouensis | reverse complement strand
GTCTGCACCAATGGGCGGGATTCCTGATATGCTTCATAATAATCCAACCCTTTTTGATTCAGTTTTTGAACCACATCCGTTTTATCGATACTTGTACCGATTCCAAGCTGCTCCAGATCTGATTGGAGCATATCCCCGACTTTTGTCACGTTGATCCTGGAATGCATGGCTGAATCGGGATCTGTTACTCCATCCAGATAGGGAAGGTAGGATTCTCTCGTATGTGTAAAGTAGAGATGCACGGTTTTTTTATCACCTGTGGTCAGAACAGATTTACCTGCATCCCTTCCGCCATCTTCTTTAGTCAGTTCTTCTACATTTTTCAATTGAGCCTCTTTCTCCGTATCCAAGGCTTCCCGGGGAGGGACTGATTCAATCGGCATATTCGTGAAATCGGTCCCTTCCCCTGCCACCAAGACTTCTCCATCAAAGATTGAAAAACCGGGCAATTCCTTTCCAAGAAAGCTCCTGGGATCGTCGAAACTGATATTCGTCGCAACTCCGAATAGCAATGATGATATATTCGGAAGTTCTTTTCCTTCTTTTGTCAAAATGATGTTAAATGATCGATTTTCCAATCCAAACAGCTTATAAAGCACTTCTCCCCTTATTCCTGAAGCCGCTTGATTCAATGAGTCCGATGTAATCCTAAATTGGGGGTTCACCGAGGTCAGCAGTGCCGATATGGAAAAGATCGAAAGCATGACTATAGTTGTTATCATGATTCCTTTAATAATGGATGTTATACTGACCGCTACAACATAGTTAGTGGCTTTAGACGACCTCATTCCCTCACCCTTCCTAAAATCTACTCTAGTTCAAGTTATGTAATTGATAGACATAGTAGAACCACATGTAGTAGTCATTATGATGATTTCCAACAAGGATTAAACAATGACGAGGAAAGTTTTCTAGTATTTTCGATAGAATAAACTTCACTTTACTAACGTGAACCAATTTATATGACAATAAGAAAAGCTGCGGCACCATTCAGCCGCAGCTTTCCCCCCAAATGTCTATCTAGTTTGAAATCCTGTGTTGCCCTGGTTTACAGCTCCGTGCAATGCAGCATTGAGCCCGTTTGCCACCAGGTTAGCCATGTCTTCTATGAAAACATCCACTTCTTTGGGTGTGACCATCAAATTATGGCCAATCGGAGCGAGCACTTCATGGATTAATTTTCTCTTTTCCTGGTCTTCCAGCGTCCCCACAATTCCCATGAAGGTTTGACGGTGTTTCTCTTCAGGAAGATCTTCTTCCGTCAGTTGCTTTCTTTCTCCGAATGTGAGACCGGCAGGAGCGAGTGACCGTGATGGGCGGTCACCTTCCTTCATTTCTTTCCCAAAATGCTTTAACAAAAAGTCTACAGTGTCACTTACAATCGTTACTGCATCCAGAACAGTTGGAACCCCAATGGCAATGACCGGCACACCCAGTGTTTCCTTATCCAGTCCTTTCCTCTTGTTCCCCACACCTGAACCCGGGTGTATGCCGGTATCTGATATCTGGATTGTAGAATTGACTCGTTCAATAGAACGGGAAGCAAGGGCATCAATTGCAATAATGAAATCCGGTTTTGATTTCTCTACCACTCCGAAGATGATATCACTCGTTTCAATTCCTGTTAAACCCATTACCCCCGGTACAAGTGCACTCACAGGGCGATACCCTTCCTGTACAGATTCCGGTTGAAGCTCGAACAGGTGACGTGTCACCAGCACATTTTCACAAACATGAGGACCTAGTGCATCGGGAGTGACATTCCAGTTTCCCAGACCTACAATTAAGCAGCTTGCGTTTTCTCCGATATTATTATTTTTTAGAAATTGACTGAATTCTTTGGCGAATACAGATTCTACCCTCTGCTGAAGTTCAGAGTTTTGCTCCCGTATACCATGGGCTTCAATCGTCAAATAGTCACCTGCTTTTTTCCCGATATTTTCTTCGCCTTCCGGAGTGATCGTAACAAGGGATATCTTCACTCCTTCCTCCTCTCTCTCCTTTATCACAACACCTTTTATTTCAGAATTTACTTCGCCTTCTTGAATATCTTTATTTTCTTTTTCAGAAATGACCATTTCTCTCGCTTCTACGGCAAGATCCGTACGAACAGAATATACACTTAAGTCTATCTCTTCTTGATTCTTTTTCTTTTCGTCTTTCATTTTCCGTCACCCTCCAAACATTGAATGTTACAAGATTATTTTTTAGGTTTGCCTTTTCATCGGAGCTTCATTCACTAGTTTATTTTCTCTCCTAAGTATTGCAATATCACCATTCGTTTGATAAAATATCATTTGTTCTTATAGATTAGGAATTTAAATCGAGTCACATAGAATCTCGATCCTTTTTTAGGAGGTGACAGGAATGCCAAACATTAAATCTGCTATCAAGCGCGTTAAAACTAGCAACGAGCGCAATGCTCAAAATGCTACTGTAAAATCTTCTATGCGTACAGCTGTGAAGAAAGCAGAAGCTGCAGCTGCTAACGGTGCTGAAAACGTTAAGGAATTAACAAACGATGCGATTCGTCAATTAGACAAAGCAGCTCAAAAAGGTCTTATCCACAAAAACGCTGCAAGTCGTCAAAAATCACGTCTAATGAAAAAAGCAAACTAATCAGAAAAGCTCAAGCCCCTTTTTTCAGCCTGACATGCGTTAGACACGACGAGTGAAGGCACACTTTGACGTCATCCGTCGTGCTGAAACAATCTCAAGCATCCAGGCACTGGAGCTGGACAAAAAAACCACTGGAGAATCTCCAGTGGTTTTTTTATGTACTTTTCTATTGTCCAGCTCCGGCGGCTTGGGACTCGAGGTCATAAGGCATTCCATCCATAAAGGCAAAGTACGCCTTTCCGGATGGCCTGCCTTATGCTTGTCGTCCCAGGGCGAGCCGCCTCCGCTTTTCTATTGTCCAGCTCCGGCGGCTTGGGACTCGAGGTCATAAGGCATTCCATCCATAAAGGCAAAGTACGCCTTTCCGGATGGCCTGCCTTATGCTTGTCGTCCCAGGGCGAGCCGCCTCCGCTTTTCTAGATCTCATGTAATTTAAGGAGGAACATTTCGATCATCAGTTCTTTTTTGATTTTGCCGGTTTTGATTTCGTAGTCGCCTTCCGATAGCCATTCAATGATTTTGGCCAGTTGATTGTCATTGAAGTATTTGGCGTGGCCTGCAGCCAGCTTCACCCTGAAAGGATGCACTTTTAGATATGTTGCAATCTTCTGTTGGCCGTATCCTCTTCTTGATAACTCTTTCGTTCCGTAAATCAGCCTGAATTGACCTGCCAGGATGGAAAGAATTTTTAAAGGCTCTTCATTCTGCTTAAGCAAATCATAATAGATGCGGAGTGCTTCATCAGTCCTTCTCTGAACCACTTTATCCACCAGGGAAAAGATATTCTGTTCGAGGGATCGGGCGGTTAATTTCTCCACTGCACCAGAATCGATATGATTTGTATCACTTGCATAAAGCGACAGTTTATCCAGTTCCTGGGTTAGCATCATCAGGTTTGTCCCTGCCAGGGTCAGGAGAAGTTCGATGGCATCTTCGTCGATTTGAACAGCATTTGAAGCCGCCCTTTCCCTTACCCAGACTTTCAGTTCCCGTTCATTAAGTTTTTTAGCCTCTACAACTTCAGCATCCTTCTTCAGCGCTTTGGTTATTTTCTTCCGTTCATCAAGTTTTTCATAACGTGCCGTAAGTACAAGGATTGTGTAAGGGGCAGGAGATTGTATGTATTGTTCAAGCCTTTTGATGTTATGCTCCACTTTTTCCTTCGTCTTTTCTGCAGTCAAAAAAACAGGGTTGTCCAGAATAACCACCCTTTTCTCACCCATGAACGGAAATGTTTCCGCATCCTCAATCGCCACTTCCACAGGCGTCTCTTCCAAATCATATCGTGAAAAATTAAAATCCATTTCGTCTTCGGTCAAGGCAGCAGAAACAATTCTCTGTTTTGTTTCATTAATTAAATATGATTCATTTCCATATACTAAATAAATAGCAGCAAACTGAGATTTCTCAATTTTCTTCCAAGTATCAATAACCAAGTCAGCACTCTCCAATAATTCTTTTATCCTCTCTATGTTAAAAAAGTATTTGGTTTTTGACAAGTGGTAAGTAAGGGGACGCCCAGGCTCAGGACACCCCCTATATCTATATTAACGTTCATGGGAAAGACCTAGGAAACTTTCCCGGGAACGGTATTCCTTTGTAATGATTAGTGTCACCCTTCTGCGGGTAACTTATAGGTGACAACTCTTGTCAGTAAAGGAAAATGTACAGTGAAGTATAGATTTTTCACAGTCGATGTTCTATACTAGAATAGAAATAGGAGGGGTAGTTATGAACCAATTTGAAAAAAACGTGCAATCAAAGAGAAATGATGCTGTAGACTCAGGCGTCGGCTTTATTGTTTCTTTTGGATTCTTTGCTACGATGTTTGTTATCGCTACTGTCATTCAACTGATTGGATCTTAATGAAAAAAGAAAATCAGGGGCAGACTCAAAAAGAACCGGTTTCTTCAATTTCCATATATGGTACTGAACAGAGTAACATACAATTGGGTTGAAGGCCTGACACTTTCTGAGGTCTGCCCCTTTTTCTTTAGCGCTTAATATGTGTTGGTACTTCATACTATGGATGTTGAGCAGAAAATGTTCCTTGTCCTCCCAAAAAACGATACGTCAAAGCACCATGCTCGGCTGTATTATGAATCAAAACTTCATTTCTACGCAGCCGTTTTAATATTACGGGATGCGGATGCCCGAATCGATTTCTCCTTCCAGCAGATATTACGCCAATTGATGGCCGGACCTCTTCTAGAAACGCTTCACTCGTGGAAGTATTACTACCGTGATGGCCAACCTTTAAGACATCGGCTTTTATATCGTACGATTGGACGAACGCTTTCTCTCCCTTTTTCTCCATATCACCGGTAAACAGCCACTTGAGCCCCCCCATCTCTGAATAAATGACAAGAGAGTCATCATTTCCCTCGTATTCATCATCTTGAGGAGACAAAATGTGAAACGAATACCGCCCTGCCTTCCATTCAAAAGGGGATTTGACTTGTTTGACTGCAGTCTCAGTCTCTTTTGCGAGCATTAGTATTTCCTTCATTTGTATTTTCTCATGACTGTTTGGAGTAATCAGGATTTCTTTTACATTTAACGTTTCCATCAATTCCCCGGCTCCCCCGATATGATCTAAATCTCCATGTGTAAGAATGAGCTTATCTACACTCATGACTCCCTTACTTTTCAGGAATGGAAGGATTACGTCTTCACCTACAGTAAATGTTTTTGTTTTCTTTTCCCATTCTTCCTTCGAATATGCAGCAGCTCCGCCTGTATCGATAAGATAAGTTCCTTGATTAAAGGGGAGGTCGATGAAAATGGCGTCACCCTGGCCGACATCAATAAACACAATCTCACCATACGGACTGAAATGATTCCATGCCATATGCAGCAGCATGAAGCTGCATACCATCAGCGACGAAACCTTCCACTTTCCCTTTTCAAATTGAAGAAATACATTCAGAATCAACAGAGCATAGCAAATGATTGCCAGACTATGCGGTTTTCCTAAAACAACTGTATTGAACGGGAACCCTGCAATCAAGGAAGAAAGAGCATCCACATTGAGTACTATCAGCGTATAGAATGAAGTCAGTAAATAGAAACCGTCAGAAACCAGCAGATTCGTCAAAAATGTTAACAATGCCATCGGGAGGACAAGGATAGAAAACAGAGGGACAAATAGAAGGTTGGTTAAAAATCCGGCAAGCGAAAACTCAAAAAAGTGAAAAAGGATGATGGACAGAGAAGATAATTGGGCTACTGCGGTCATTTTCAGTAATTGGATAATATAGGAGGCGGAAGAAGCTAATATAATTGTGGAAGACAAAACGAGGCAGTAACTGACAGTAAACGAAAGTTGAAAACCTATGTCGAATACCGAATAGGGGTTCCAAAAAAGCAGGCACATGAAGACGGTGGATAAGCTGTCCAGCGTACTTACTGAGGTCCGCGATTTCCTGAAGAGTAAAAGGATGATCAGCATAAAAGAAGCTCTGACTACAGGCGGCGCCCCGCCTGTAATCACCATATAGAACAGCAAAAAAATGACCGATACCCATATAGCAGATTCCCGAGTGATTCCGAGCCGGAGAAGGATATAGTAAAGCATCCCGAAAATAAGTCCAACATGAAAACCTGAAATCGCGAGTAAGTGGACGATACCCAGCTCCCTGTATGAGTTCATCATTTCCTCGTGTATCCTGCCAGATTCGCCAAATATCAATGCTTGAGTCATCCCTACGGTATCTTCCGGAAAATGTTCTTCTATATACTTTAAGCCAGTATATCTCCACTGTATCAATGAATATTTCCATGAATCGCCCGTTTTTTTGCAAGATTCAAAAGAATCCACCTGTAAAATCCAATGAATATCACGCTCATAAAGATATCTTTTATAATTGAACAGATTAGGATTGGAATTTTTTGCAGGTTCCTCAAGTTTTCCATGAATTTCACACGTGACTCCAGGCATCAGTTTTTTTGCCATTTCGATCTGTTTTTCTGACGGGATTTTATAACGAAAGATGATCCCTTCGTTATTAAGTTCTCCAAAACCGCGTAATGAATTGCCGTCAACTGAAGGAATCGAGTCGATCGTTAGAAGGTGGATGGGTGTTTGGGAAGTTAAAGTGGAGAATTGGTTCGTTTTACGAAGGTCGGAGAACAAAAACGCTGCAAGGAAAACGATGAAGCAGGCAATCCATACGAACATAGTTGATTTGCGGACAAGGAGCGTCAGGAATAGAGAGGCTATAAAGAAAGCACTCCAATAGGATTGAAGTGCCAATAGTGTTCCCGAAAGAGTCGAAACTGCCATCCACAGCAGCATATAGCCCGAAATGAAGTTACTCATTAAAAAGCTTTATGTATTCTTGCTCATATTTCCCAATCAATTCCTGATTGCCGCCTTTGTTACGGAGTTCCTCGATGAGCGATAGGACAAATTTTGACTTCTCTTTATTTTGAGGATCCAGGCTTTTTTCATGAAAAGGAACTTTTTCGATACGCACCTCTGCCTGTTGAAACAGCTCTGCTGCATAGGGGTGATTTTTATAATCAGTCGCATAATAAACAGTTTTGATACCTGCTTGGACGATCGCCTTACAGCACTGAAGGCAAGGAAAGTGAGTAACATAGATCTCAGACCCATCTGTCCCTACTCCAAACTTTGCACACTGCAGCAATGCATTCATTTCAGCGTGGATGGTCCTCACACAATGGTTGTCTATTACGTAGCAGCCTTCATCTATACAATGATCTCCACCTGCGATCGAACCATTATATCCCCCCGCTATGATCCGTTTGTCACGTACGATGGTGGCGCCGACAGTCAACCGGGTGCACGTGCTTCGGAGTGCCAGCAAATGACTTTGAGCCATGAAATATTGGTGCCATGCTATTCTTTTCATTCTCTGTCTCCCTTCAAATCTAAGGTCTTTCTATAAGTGTATAAATAGTCAGCATGATTCGTCAATTTATTGCACAAAAATATAGTCTTTTAATTTTTCGAAGGTTTTCTCACCGATCCCTGAAATATCCTTGATGTCTTCAATCTTACTGAAAGGTCCATTTTCTTCTCTGTATTGGATAAAAGTGGCTGCCTTGGCAGGTCCTATCCCCGGCAATGTTTCAAATTCTTCCTGCGTACCGCTGTTAAGGTTTATTTTTGTTTCATCAGAACCGCTTTGTTCTCCTTGGATGACGGGGATATCAGACTCCACTTCGCCCCTTTCAGGAACATAAATCAGCATTTCATCAGACACCTTGACAGCCAGGTTGATTAGCTTGATGTCTGCTTCAGCGGTGAACCCCCCTGCCCTGTCGATGACAAACTTCAGACGCTCCCCTCTCTTCACCTTGTATAATCCGGGTTTTTTAACAGAACCTTTAACATCCACAAATACGTTTTCTTCTTCTCCAGAACCTCCTTGCTTTTTCAGTTCACTTGCTTCGTTCGATGCTGGCGCCCCCGTCTCTTTTTCTTCGTTCTGAGCGGGAACCTCAGGAATAATCGTCTCTTTTGGCTCTCTCTCCCGGAAGGCAATAAGGACCAGTACAATGACACATATACAGCCAGCGGCAATCATGAGGATGCTCTTATATTTTTCAAAAATGGGATGCATATTGAATTCACCTCGGTTGGAATAATCACTAAATGGTATTCATAGGTTGTAGGAGTAAGTTGTTTTCTAATAAATGGCGGCATTTCGTCGTTATTAGGAATGAAGGAGGGCTGTAAATGAAAGCAGGGGTAATCGGAACGGGAAATATGGGGAAAGTGATCATAGAGGCTCTGATTGAATCGAAAGCAATATCTCCTTCTAATCTTATCATTACAAATCGCACACTAAAAAAAGCAGAAGAAATCAAGGAAAAAACGAATGTTCATGTCATGAATTCGAATGAAGAGGTGATACGTTCTTCGGACCTGCTATTTATATGCGTAAAACCTCATGATGTATTTCGCGTCATCGAGGAAAATAAAGATAGCTTTACAGAGGATAAGTGTGTGGTATCGATCACAAGTCCAGTCAGTGTCGATCAGTTACAATCCATTGTGTCCTGTTCCTGTGCTCGTTTCATACCAAGTATCACAAACCGTGCCCTGAGCGGGGTTTCCCTGCTGACGTTCGGCAATGACTGTACAGAGAAATGGAGAAGGGATTTATTGGAACTCGCAAAGCATATTTCCACTCCTGTCATCATTGATGAAAACGTCACCAGGGTCGCGTCTGACATCGTAAGCTGCGGACCAGCATTCTTCAGTTTTCTGACTCAGCGGTTTATCAATGCAGCTGCAGAAGTGACAGAAATAGATCAGGAAACAGCCACTGTGCTTGCTTCAGAAATGCTTATCGGTCTGGGCGAGCTGTTAAAGAAAGATATTTATACATTGCCGACACTTCAGGAGAAAGTCTGTGTAAAAGGCGGGGTTACCGGCAAAGGTATTGCAGTGATGGAAAAGGAACTGGGAGATGTCTTTGAAAAGTTATTTCAGGCAACACAGGAGAAGTTTGCAGATGATATCGCGGAAACGCAATCACAATTCGGAGTCTGACTGCTCTTTATTCACATTTCGACATAAAATACCAAATTCCTTCTTTTTTAAAAAAATAAACCGGAAACAGTCCTTGATGGACTGTCCGGTTTATTTCTTTTTGCATGTAAAAAAGATACGCTCGCTCTTGTCTGAAGGCGGTTGTCCTGTAAAGTCCCCCGTAACACCCAGCACCTGAAATCCCGCACTCAAAAGCCATTCTTTCAGCTGAAGGACAGGATAGGTGCGCTGCTTATGAAGTTCTTCCACCCTTTCATACAAGCCGCTCTCCTCATCATACACAAAAAAAGTAAGTTCATGTTCCACGCTGTTAGGCACATCACCCGGGAAACAATCCCATATATATGAAACGGAATCATCGGTCAGCGTAAAGGTGCTGTTCATGAAAATTTGCGACATTTTAAATACTGAATGCACATCAAACAGGAAAAGGCCATCCTTCCTCAAATGACTGTGAACATGCTTAAATGTTTCCATCACATCTTGTTCACTTTCCAAGTAGTTGAGGGAGTCACAGAAGATCGTAATCAAATCATAGTCTTTTCCAAGGTCGAGCCTGGCCATATCCTGTTGAAAAAGAGACAGCTTGCAGTTTCTTTCAAAGGCTTTTTCCTGAGCGATGGTGAGCATGTCTTCGGATAAGTCCACTCCAGTCACTGCAAATCCAGCCCCTGCAAGCAGCAAGGATAATTCACCGGTCCCACAGGCTATATCCAAAATATCCTTTCCTTCTACCGAATAGGATTCTGCCTCACGATTGATAAATTCCAGCCAGCCCTCATAATTCACGTCCTGCATTAAATAGTCATACACATAGGCAAAACGCTCATAACTCATTAAAGGCTCCCGCTTACCTCAACAAAAGAGGCATCTCCCCATAAACGCTCGAGATTATAATAACCTCTCTCATCTTTATGGAAAACATGGGCAACGATATCCCCCAAATCGACAAGAATCCAGCGTGCCTGGTCAAATCCTTCCAGACGTTTAACCGTATACCCATTCTCTTCTGCTTTGTCCTTCAATTCCCGCGCAATAGCCTGTACCTGCTTATCGGAGTTACCGTGACAGATCAGGAAATAATCTGCAATGAGTGAAACACCTTTCATATCAAGTACAACAATATCCTCAGCCCGTTTATCATCTGCAGCTTTATATGCCAGTTCCATTAAATGTTGTTCCATATTTTCATCTCCTCTGTTCAAGTACCAGTTTATTATAGAAACGGAATGTATCCGGATAAATTGCCTGTTTTTTTTTCATCAGGAATACCATGGTGTTCTGAAGGGCTTGGAGGATTGCTTCATCAAGGGATTCCCGTGCTGTTTCCCTCACCTCTTCAACCCCTGGAAAATGACGGTTTGGTTCAATATAATCCGCTAAATAAATCACTTTATCCAGAATGGACATGTGATCATTCCCTGAAGTATGAAAGCGAATCGCATCCAATATTTCACGGTCAGCTATACCCGCTTCTCTTTCAACCAGGATGGCCCCAACAGGAGCGTGCCAAAGTTCGCTATTATACTCCAACAGGTCCTTAGGCAGCCCTTCTTTTTCAATGATTTGTTTCATTTCTTTTTTATCACGGAATTTTGCATAGTCATGAAAAATCGCCGCAGTTTCTGCTTTTTTTTCATCTGCGCCATATTTCCTGGCCAGCATAATAGCCGTTTCCATTACACCGCAAGTATGTACATACCGGTGTTCGGTCAGCTGCTCTTTCACCATTTCCAAAGCGGTATCCCTATCCATACAGTTTCTCCTCCTTTATGATTCGATACACCTCATCTGTGACAAGATAGCGAATCGATTCGTTATTCTTTACAGCTTCCCGAATGAAGGAGGAGGAAATAGAGAGGTCTGGCACTTCCACAAACTGTAATCTATAAGGAGTTTCACAGGAATAGTCCGGTCTGTTCACCCCGATGAAGTGTACCATTTCCATAAGTTCATCAATGCGAAACCAGTTAGGGAGGTATTCGATCATATCCCCGCCGATGATAAATGAGTACTCAATCTCAGGATCTCTTTTGGTCATTTCCTTTATTGTATCGTATGTGTATGAGACGCCTTCTCTTTGAAGTTCGATTTTTTCAATCTTAAAATCAGGGTTTCCGCTGACCGATCCTTCAAGCATTCGTAATCGCTGTTTGGCCGAGACAGTCTTATCGCTCCTTTTATGAGGAGGCACCTGATTCGGAAGAAATCGGATTTCATCCAGTTGAGCTTTTTGCAGAACCTGCTGCGCAATGACAAGATGTCCTATATGCGGAGGGTTAAATGTCCCCCCGAGGAGTCCAACTTTTCTCTTCATTTATCCTTCACCCTTATCTCGGCAGAGTGATTTGCTTATTTTCTTTCGATTCTTTGTATAGTACGATCGTGCTTCCGATCACTTGTACAAGCTCTGCCCCGGTACCTTCCACCAGTGCATCCGCCACTTCTGTTTTCTCCCATTCACAGTTTTGAAGGACACTGATTTTCATAAGCTCCCTTTTTTCCAGTGCTTCATCAATCTGTTTGACCATATTTTCATTGACGCCGCCTTTACCCACTTGAAAGATCGGCGATAAGTGATGTGCTTCCGAACGTAAATACCTTTTTTGTTTACCTGTTAACATTGTTAACCTCCCAGTTGTTTTAAAACGACTTTTTTCATTAATTCTGTATTTGGAGTAATCCCTGTCCATCTTTCAAATGCCAATGCCCCTTGATAGACGAACATCTCAAGACCATTTTGAATGACTGCACCGTTATGCTGCGCCTCTTTCAAAAAAGAAGTCTGCAGGGGGTTATAAATAATATCACTGAATACAGCCCCTGTTTTTACACGGCTTGCCTTAAGGGGGGATGCCCCTATATCAGGAAACATACCGATTGATGTAGTCTGAATGACGACATCATACCTACTCAGATTTTCCTCAGCCTCCAGAAGGTTGCAATAGTGGGAAGCAATCTCAAATGGGCATGATTCCATCATCTCAAAGGCCTTGTTTTCCGTGCGGTTTGTGAGATCGATCCTCCTTACTCCGAGTGAAGCCAGAGTATAATAAATCGCCTTTGCTGCTCCTCCCGCTCCAATGATCAATACTTCTTTACTTGCCAGATCACCTGCTATTACTTTTTTCAGACCCACCACAAACCCTTGGCCATCTGTATTATATCCTATCAACTTTCCTTGTTGATTGACGATCGTATTCACGGCACCGATGGAAGCGGCCAGAGGATCTATTTCATCAAGCAGAGCCATGATGGAAGTTTTATGTGGAACCGTTACATTGATCCCTTTTAAACCTAGTGCACGAATACCTTTAACGGCATCGGGCAGTTTGGCAGGTGATACTTGAAATCTGCTGTATGCCCCCTTGAGACCTGCATCTTCTAATGCGGCATTATGCATGACAGGAGACATGGAGTGAGCAATCGGGTCTCCGATTACACCATATAGATCATTCACTCTACCCCTCCTAAATTAGAGACTTTCTTAAGAATACACTGACACCTTTAGGAACATGGGCAGCAATCGAGGCACCCGCTTCATTTACTGTGATCCACCCAAGACCAGAGAACACGACATCCGTCTTTGCCTCTTTCACTTTAAACTCGTGCTTTACAAGTTCAGGAAAAGTTTCCATATCATCTTTACGCGGCGGTTGAAGCAACTCACCTGCGTGATTTTTATAAAGATCATCCGCTTTCTCCAATTTTGTCCGATGAATCGTTAGTTCATTTGAGAAATACGCCGTAAACGGCTGACGTTCGCCCTTCAAAAAGTCAAATCGTGACAACCCTCCAAAAAACAGAGTCTGTTCAGCATTCAGCTGGAATGTCCTTGGCTTGATCTCCTTCTTAGGGGTAATAACCTTCAAGTCCTGCTTATCCACAAAATGGGCCATCTGATGGTGATTAATGATCCCCGGTGTATCAATAAGCGATTTCTCATCATCCAGAGGGATTTGAATCATATCCAAAGTAGTTCCAGGAAAATGTGAAGTCGTAATGACATCCTCTTCCCCTGAGACGTTCCTGATGATCCGGTTAATGAAAGTTGACTTCCCGACATTTGTACAGCCAACTACGTACACATCTTTTCCATTGCG
>NZ_JABMCR010000108.1 GCF_013179555.1 Bacillus haikouensis | reverse complement strand
TGCATATTTTAGACAACAATAATCCATATTAAGCAAGGTGAATTCCCCCCAATGACAGGCTCCCTATTCGACAATATAATAATAATAGAACGGATAAAAACGAAGGGGGATGAACAAATGAAAACTAAAAAGTATCCAAAAATTGCATTAAGCCTAGGTCTTCTTTTAGGTACTGTTGCACCAATAAGCTATGAATCTATTGTTGGACATGCAGAAACACAATCGAACGCAATGAATATTCTAGCTGGTCTGTCAAAAGAACAGCGTGAGGCATTACAAAAATTAGAAACGAATCGAACGTTAAGGGGTCTTCATTTATCAAGAGAAATGGATTTGACGAGTAAAGAAGAAGTGACTGTCATTGTTGAATTTGATCAGCTTCCTGCAATGACGGAACAAATTCAAAAGTCGCTTAAGGGCGAAAATATCTCTCTCGAAAAAGCAAAGAAAAAGGTAGAGGAATCTCACAAAACCTTTAAGAAAGATTTACAAGCTAAACTAGGGAAAAAGACGAAATCTGCCAAAGAAAGTTATAAGATCAAGTATACATACAAAAATGCTTTAAACGGAGTAGCTATCACCCTGCCAGCCAACGAAATTGAGAAACTACTAGAATCAAAGGTTGTTAAGGCCGTTTACAGTGAATTAGAAGTACAACTTACTCCTCCACCGAAAAAGAAAGGAGAAGAAGGGTCTACCACAAAAGTCGACAGTATTCCTTTCTTGAAAATTGATCAACTGCATAAAGAAGGGTTTACAGGAGAAGGGGTTAAAGTGGGAGTCATTGATACAGGAATCGATTATAACCATCCAGATTTAAAAGATGCCTATAAAGGTGGATATGATTTCGTAGACAATGATAATGATCCAATGGAAACAACTTATAAAGAATGGAAAGAATCAGGTTACCCTGAAATGAATGCAGGGAGTAGCTACTACACTGAACATGGTACACATGTATCGGGAACCATCGTAGGTCAAGCAGAGAATGACTCTGATTATAAAGTAACTGGTGTGGCACCTGATGCAGAATTGAATGTCTATCGTGTATTGGGGCCATATGGAAGTGGAGCGAATAGTTCAGTGATAGCAGGAGTTGACCGCGCTGTTGCAGATGGAATGGATGTTATTAATCTCTCTCTAGGAGCTTCCACCAACAACCCACTTGATGCCTCAAGCTTAGCAATAGATAACGCTGTATTAAGCGGAGTTACGGCCGTTGTGGCTGCTGGAAACACTGGGGAACTTGGAAATAGTACTCTGGGGTCACCTGGAGCAGCCGCACTTGCTTTGACGGTTGGTGCCAGTTCTGCTTCTTCCTATGTTACAACCTATGAAAGTATGTTTGCAATTGAGGGACAAGAACTCAGTGGAAACTTGCAGTTAATGACACAAAAATGGACGGATGACTTTAGTAATCTAAAAGGCAAAACATTTGAAATGGTTGAAGTAGGAGAGGGAGGGCCAGCGGATTACAAGGATAAAGAGGTGAATGGAAAGATCGCTTTTGTTGTCCGTGGATCCCACGCTCTCATTGATAAAATGAACTATGCGAAACAGAACGGTGCCGCTGGGATCATTATTTATAATAATAACGCAGAAGAAGGACATATTCCTCACTACTTAGGAGAAAGCAATGACAATATCCCAACTTTTTCATTATCGAACAGAGATGGCTTGGCTGTTAAAGACCTTTTTCAGACAGAAACTCCTACCCTTACTCTCGGAGACGCAGGGGAAGCCGAAATTAGTGGGGATGAGCTTGCTTATTTCAGTTCAAAAGGACCTTCAGGAACATTGTATGATATTAAGCCAGAGGTGACAGCACCTGGGGTCAGCATTCTATCAACGGTACCATCCTATATACAAAACAAAGATGATTCATCGGATTATTCTCATGCCTACCAACGATTATCGGGAACGTCCATGGCTTCGCCGCAAGTCGCTGGAATTGCCGCATTGTTACTTCAAGCACAGCCGGACTATACACCGAGTGAGATTAAATCAGTGTTAATGAATACAGCTGATCCATTGAAAAACCAATATAGCGTATTTGAAGTAGGGGCCGGCAGGGTTGATCCTATGCAAGCGCTCCATTCTGACACGGTCATTTCCATTCTTGATGAGACGCCATATATCGAAGAGGGAAAGGAAACGATCATTCCCGAACAAACCGGTGGGTTAAGCTATGGCTTCATCCCGATGGATAATGAAAATATACTTAAAACAACAAATCTTTCAATCACCAATTCTAGTAAAGAAAACAAAAAGTACACTGTTTCGGTAGAGTATAATGTCGGAGCATCGGCATCGGGATCTTTAGATGCAAAGAAAAATGGTGTAAAACTAAATGTTCCTAAGTCTATTAAAGTGAAAAAGAACAAAGAAGAACGTTTCAATGCTTTCCTTACAATCCCAAAAACAGCCAAGAAAGGCACTTATGAAGGATATATTCGATTTGAAAATAAAAAGGATCCAGAGGATAGCTATCGTATTCCATTTGGAGCGAAAGTTGTAGAAGAAGGAATAGGGTACTTTAAAGTCTATACACCAAGTATTTCGACAAATCGTGTGACAAATCCTTACAGTAGAAAAGCGACAGATCTCGATTTTAAATTAAATTCTCCAATGGAAAGACTTGATTGGGTATTGGTGGATCCGGAGACAAAAGAAGAGTTAGGGTGGATTTTAGGGGTTGACGCGACTGGAGCAGCCATCGATTACGATTATTATCTCGATGATGGTTTCGCAGGCTATTATTATCCATTTACAGGAAATGATAAAAAGCCGATAAGCTATACAAAAGAGAAGGCGTCAATCGGAATCTATGAAGTTAAAATGATCGGAACAACGAAAGATGGGAAACAATACGCAAAATCGTCAACCATTAGCTTAGACAATAATGCACCATCCATTGAATTTGATGAGACAAATGCTATTCCGACAGGTGACTCTCCATTTGTTGAGTTGCCAGAAGGTCAAGATAAGGTAACAATATCCGGAACCTTATTGGATAGTGAAATTAATGAAACAAATGAGGCAAACATATCACTGACTCAAGCTGACAACAAAGTGTGGTACGGTCAACAAGGTCCATCCCTTAGTATTGATGTCGACAAAAATGGCAAGTTTTCAAAAGAACTAAATGTTTCTTCATCATCCATTTTGCAAATGCAATACCTTGGAGCCGATTTTGCCGGAAACACAGCCGTTCCGAAGGTTGTCTATTATGTTAAAGAGGGCTCTCAGTTTGTGTATGCGAAACCAGATAAAGAATCGTATCAAATGGGAGACAAGATCACTTATACGTTCTATGCGCATAATTTAGAAAAAGCTCATGATTTTTCGATGACGTTCAACTATCAAAACAAGTTTTTTGATTCGATTGATTTCCAATTGGCAGAAGGATTACCGGAGGGATCAGAATTAAAGGAAACGACTACTACACCAGGCACAACACGATCTTTAATTGATATAAAAATACCTGGTGATGGGGTTTCGGGAGATGTTGCTTTGTTTAAGGTGGTTGCGGATACGAATGGAAATGAGTTTAGAAATCCGTATGGATCATTGTTCGGCGCAGGTGCTATGAAAGTCAATAATGGAGAAGCTTGGATCCAAACGAGAATCGGACTTCACCCTATTTATCCTTCATTCTCAAAAGTCAGCGCAGGATATTTAGGTGCAGAAGGACTAGCTGCAGAAGATGGTCGCTTTGACCCAAGCATCGATTACACATCAGTAGGGGCAACGGTCCAGCTAAAAGATTCTAAAGGGACGGTTTATCCTGCTGCGATTGGAAAAGACGGAGTAACTGACATGGGCAAACTCCCAGTATCAGAACATATATATACCGTGATTATT
The DNA here is from genome assembly GCF_013179555.1 of Bacillus haikouensis. GTDB lineage: Bacteria > Bacillota > Bacilli > Bacillales > Bacillaceae_B > Rossellomorea > Rossellomorea haikouensis_A. The sequence goes on along the minus strand of NZ_JABMCR010000108.1, from coordinate 9,391 downwards.
GATGTACCTGGACACTATACGACGTATACACCACTAGAAGTGGGACGAACTGAGAATGGTATCGATATAGGCGAGCATATTGGATATACGACGGCTATATCAAAACCAGGGGATATTAACAAGGATAATACAATTGATATCCACGATGCGATTTTACTTCAAGAGCATTGGGATACAGAATATCGAAATACGGATATTAACTTCGATGGTACTACAGATAAAGAGGACTTTAAACATCTGGAAAAATATTATTTAACAGAAAATGATTTTGTTCTTGATACGCCTGATCCACAATCAGAAGCAAACGGCAAGACCATCGACACGATTAAAAAGGAGCTGGGAATTAATCCTTAAGGTCTTCTTTTTCCCAATCTACTTAACAACAACTTAGGATAATACATCAAAGAAAGGTAGACCACTACGGGTTACCTTTCTTTAGAGTTTTAAGAATCAAATATTATTTTGCTATTGAATCATGTAGATAAAAAACACTGTATTTTTATATCAGTAATGTGGAGGGCTTTTTCATCATTGAAAGTTAACTTATAAAATCTGTGCAAAGACTTGTCATCTTTGACCTAATGGAAAAAGGAGGAGATAACGATAATGAAAAGAAAAAATAAAAAAAAGATCCTAACCAGTATAGCTTTGAGTCTCAGTATTTTATGGGGGGGAGTAGTCCCTTGTACATTTCAGTCTGTACATGCTCAGGAAAACCATTCATCAGAAAGTATAATATCCAAACTTACCCCTGAGCAACGTTCAGCGCTGATGAAGATGCAGGTAAGTGGAGGCTCAGGTATCCATTTAAACCCAGATGTAAATTTGGAAAGTGATGAAAAAATTTCTATTATCGTTGAGTTCGAACAGAAACCTAAAAAAGTAGCTCAACTAGAAGCTACATTAAAAGGTAAAAGCTTAAAAGATAAAAAAGCAAAGAGTTTAATAGACGCTGACCATGCCACATTTCAGCAAGACTTGAAAAAGGTATTTAAAGATGTTAAACAAAAGGCAGCTCCTTATAAAATAAAATATACGTATAAACATGCGTTTAATGGTGTTTCTATGACGTTGCCTGCAAACAAAGTAGAAAGCCTGTTAACATCCGATGCAGTAAAGGCCGTGTGGAGCAATGATAAGGTTCAGATAGCCCCCCCTATACTTGAAAAGGAAAAAATAAAATCTTCTTCAACTAAAATGACGAGCAGTAACTCATACCTAGGGGTTGATAAGCTACACGAGGAAGGGTTTACAGGTAAAGGAGTTAAGATTGGGGTTCTAGATACAGGAATTGACTACAACCATCCAGACCTGGAAGATGCTTATAAGGGTGGTTATGATTTTGTGGATAATGATTCAGACCCGATGGAGACTACCTATCAAAATTGGAAGAAGTCGGGTAAACCGGAAGTCAACTGGCAAACAGGGTCTTATTACTATACAGAACACGGGACGCATGTCTCGGGGATCATTGCGGGACAGGGAAAGAGCGACAGTGAATACTCGACCACTGGGGTGGCACCTGATTCTGATCTTTATGTGTACAGAGTTCTAGGACCTTACGGAACAGGAACAATGGAAGCTATCCTGGCAGGAGTTGATAAAGCTGTATCTGATCAGATGGACGTTATCAACCTATCATTAGGAGCAAACATTAACGATCCGCTGTATCCATCAAGCATAGCCCTTAACAATGCCGTGCTAAGTGGTGTAACAACCATTGTAGCTGCAGGGAATTCTGGGAACGACATGTATACCTTAGGTTCTCCAGGTAGTTCTGCATTGGCTTTAACAGTCGGAGCAAGCGATGTGCCGGTCGAACTTAACACGTTTAAAGGAATCGTACAGGCTGGAGAAGAAGAGTTACCTGCTAATGTGCGTTTAATGGCAAAAGCCTATTCAGATAACATTCAAGCCTTACAAGGTAAGACTTTTTCAATTGTCGATGCGGATATTGGAAGATTAGGAGATTATTCAGGGAAGGACGTTGCCGGGAAACTTGTTCTTGTTGCCCGAGGTGAAATCACTCTACAAGATAAGATGAAATACGCAAAGCAAAAAGGAGCAGCAGGTGTCCTGATCTATAACAATAATGCTGAAGAGGGGCAAATTCCGGTCTACCTTGGAGAAGGAACAGACTTTATCCCGACTTTTTCACTATCGAACGAAGAAGGGGTAGCGATACAAGACAAATTGCAAGCAGGAAATGCTTCTTTCACCTTTGCAGAGATTGGAAAGACAATCACAGAGGGAGATTCTTTAGCGGACTTTAGTTCCCGTGGACCTTCCCGCACTAACTACGATATCAAACCTGAGGTTATAGCACCTGGTGTTTCCATTATGTCTACCATACCGTCTTATATAAACAGTAAAGAAAATGAAAACGACTATCAATTTGCTTATCAAAGATTATCTGGGACATCAATGGCATCTCCGTTTGTTGCTGGTGTTGCTGCTGTCCTCTTACAATCTGACTCGGATTTAAAGCCTGAAGACATCAAATCCATCATTATGAACACGGCAGATCCGTTGAAAAAAACGTATAGTGTTTTTGAGGTAGGATCTGGACGGGTAGATCCTTATGAAGCCGTTCATTCTAATATGGAAATTGAGGTTTTAGACGAAACCCCTACTATTGAAAATGGTAAGGAAGTAACCATCAAAGAAAAAACGGGGGCACTCAGCTTTGGTATGATTGTTCGTAATGGAAACATCATTGAGAGCCGCAATGTTTATATTGAAAATAAGGGCGAACAGGCCAAAACATTTGATGTAAACGTAACGTATCTCACCGGAGTCAGAGATTCGAAGGATGCAGAGAAGAATGGTGTGACAGTGAAAGTGGAGGGAAACGTAAAAGTTAAAGCTGGCAAGTCTGTAAAAAACAACGTTTTCCTTACCATTCCAAAAACCGCTGAATTTGGAACATATGAGGGATACATCACATATACCAATGAAAAAAATACCGAGGAAGTATATCAAGTTCCATTTGCCGTTCGTTTGATGGACGAGGGGATTCAAGAGGTGTTTTTGAACAGCCCATCAATGACTAATAATCCGAGCGATGGTAATTTCTTTTTTTCTCCCTATTTATCTTTTGGTTTCCAACTAAAATCACCCATGAAAACAATTGATCTCATACTAGCTGATGGGAAAACAGGTGAGGACATCGGTTATGCCGGATGGATAGATACATCGGGATTGTATGAGAATATTCCTTATGGTTGGGTTAATTATGATGGATATTATCGTCCATTTACGAACAATGAAAACCAACCCATTTCTGATAAGGCAGTCGCAGCCGAGCAAGGGCATTACAAGTTGAAATTGATCGGGACAAGCGATTCAGGAAAAAAATTTACGATAGAAAAAGATTTTTTCATAGACAACAAGAAACCTGAATTAAAAACAAACCTAGATGGACAAACGATTATTGAACATCCTATAGACCAGACATCGTATCCGCTTTCGGCAACACTTTTCGATCATGAAGTCAGTGAGATGCAATCTGTCGGTCTTGATATTGACCAAACCAAAAACAGATTGTTTTTGAACTATTCAGGGGCTTCCGCATTTCCCGATAGCATAAAGCAGGCTGATAACGATGGACAGATTCAGACTAGTATTCCGTTGGACAAGAACCGAAAGATTATCCCTGTTCGTATAAACGGAATTGACTCCGCAACGAACAGGGGAGAACAGAGAAGTGTAATTTTCATAAAAGAAGGTACTCCTTATGTATCGGGTACCTCAGACAAAAAAGCAGTCAAACCGGGTGAGACAGTAAAGTATACATTAAACGTTCAAAATGCGAAGGATCTGAAGGAAGTACGTTTCACAATGACTCACGACCCTTCCCAGGTGGAAATTGTTGAGGTTAAGGCACGTCCGGAAATTTCAGCATATGGGGATGCAGAACTAGATTATGAATTAAAACAAGGAAACCCGTATATGAATGGAATCGCCCAACTGACGATAGATGGGACACGAGAAGTAACAGGTAATATCCCAATGATTGATGTCTATGTAAAAGTTAAAGAAGAAAAATGGTTTACCCAAGCAGGATTTCAAGGTTTACTGACAGTTCTGACAGATACAAAAGGTGAATGGAAATTTGCTGAAAGCTTCATAAACTATTCAAAAGTATATCCAACCACCTCCATCGTATCGGGGAACGTGATTTCTGAAGGGTTACTCAATGAGGATTCTACTTGGGATTCAAAATTGGACTATTCAACCGTAGGGACGACAGTGAAATTAACCGATCCACAACAAGTCACCGTGGAACAGAACTTAAGTAAATTCAGTAGTTATAGATTTGAAAACGTATCATTGTTTGAAAAGGCCCATACGGTTAAAGTTGACGTTCCGGGACACTTTACGTATTACGATACAGCCGATGCAGCAGATAGAGAAGGCGATATATTATTTGGGAAACTCTTGATGGTAAGAGACGCTTATGTCGTAGCCGGAGATGTGAACAAGGATAACGTCATCGATATAATGGACGCACTTACCATTCAGGAAAAGTGGGAAACTAACAACAGAGCAGCAGACATTAATTTTGACGGGGTAGTCAACCATAAGGATATAAAATTTGTGAAACAAAATTATCTAAAGCAGAATTCAACATTAGAATATATTGATCCGGGTGCTTCTCCTCTTCCAAAAGAAAAATACAATGGAAAGACCTTGGAGGCTATCCTTAAGGAACTTGGTGTTGAATAATAAATTGAAACGATTCAGAAATTAGTGTTCAACAAAAATCATCCCATCCTGACGTGCCAGGACTCTATACAACATATAACCTCTATATGTGAGATGTAATGAAAATTGTTACGATATACAAGTATTATTTAACTGGAAATAATCTTCATGAAGCAAATGGAAAAAAATGTGGCGATTAAAAAGGTTTGACACTTAAATCTTAATAGCATCTTTTCAATAGCTTCTTTAGAAATAATCGTAACGAAAGATCAGTCCTAATGGGACTAACTTCAGCTTGTAGACAAAGTCTAAGATTTAGACCAAGTCTACAAGCTTTTTTTGTATAATGAATGGAATCACGTGAGGGAATTCAAATGTTATTAAAACACGTTGAGGATGGAAGAAATCAAATTGAAGTGGTTGCGTTAGACCAACTGGTTCCAGAGGATCATCTGGTTAGGAAGATGGAACAAGCGATTGACTTTGAATTTATTTATGACTTGGTAAAAGATAAATATTGTTTAGATAATGGTCGACCGAGTATAGATTCGGTCGTTCTTATTAAAATGGTTTTCATACAATATCTTTTCGGCATACGTTTCCATACGTCAAACCATAAAGGAAATCGAAACCAACGTGGCTTATCGATGGGAGGAGAGCGGTAAACATCAACAGTTAAATACGTATGAAAAAAGATGTATCAGTATTATTTTGATCAGGGCAATCAAGAGAAAGCCCTTCAATATGCTGGTAGATTAATTAAACTTGGTTAAGGCTGTGTTTAATTAAGGGATTGCAATTGAAAACGGACATAAGCTAAAAAACCGGTTTGGAGTTCCATTGTAGGAGCAACTATTATGATTTGGAGCCGTCCTCAATCCACCTGCAGTTCCAAGAGGAAATACGGCAGGCTTTAGATTACAATCAAATTCCTTATCGGATCAACCATCGATATAAGACGGCTTTCAACGGAGTGTCAATGGAGATGCCCGCCAACGAAATCTTGCGTTTGGCAAATTCCTCTGTCATACAAAAAATTTACCCAAATGAAGAAATTCAGATAGATCCGCCCATCTTTCCGAGTGGCCATTTTTAGAACTGACGGAAATTGGCTGCAATCAACCAATCAGGATTCATGGTACTTTCATTATGGTAAAAGGAATTGAAATTGGGTAAGTATGAGAGGTCTAAAGTAGTGTTTTTTTAGTTGTGAATTTGACCTTAAAAATTGGAATGATCGGCTTGATTTCCACTGCAGCGGGATTTCCTTGTTTGGAAGGCCAATGATTCAGGGATTATGTAATGGGTATATAGACTTATTTTATGGTGCGGCACTGTCATCTAAAACCCCAACTTAATCAGGAGTACCTCTTGATATAATAGACGTAGACGCTTATATACGGCTATTTCATTCATGGAGGTCTAAAGTAATGCATATTGGGACGTTCATAAAATATTGTCGACTCTTCAGGGGGCTGACCCAAAAGGAAGTCAGTAACGGGATTTGCACGCCTGCCCACATGAGCAGGATGGAAAGTGGAGAGAACTTCATTACGAAAGAAATGATCCTTAAAGTCGGCATAAAATTAAACATGGATATCGAACGGATGCACCGTTCTTTTAAAAAATGGCAGATGGATCTTGAATTATGGCATGATTTCATGTGCAAAGATGTTACAGGAGAAATTGAATCACTAAAAGAAACCATTGAGAATAATCAGTTGTTACAGATCGAGACCATCAACGGAACGTACAAGCTCTTAAAAGCGAGATATTATATCAAGAAAGGGAATCTATGGGAGGCAACCTCGTATTTGAATCAATTTATGAATATACGAAATTCCTTTTATATGTCTAGTTACGATTACCAATTGTATTATCATATTAAAGGGATGCTGGAGCTTTCAAAAGGACATTCCATGAAGGCAATCGAATTGTTGGAAAGTATTGATGAAACCAAGTATACGAATAAAGAATTCTATCTGCACCTGGCATACGCGTATCATGAATGCAGCGAGACGAAAAAGTCTATTCAATGTATTGAAACGGCAATGAATTATTTTAAAGTGACATATAATTTTTCCGGAATGATGGATGGATCTATTTTTCTGTTAAAAGCAGAAGGAAGAAAAGGAAGCAGGAGCCTGACAGTGCTGGAAGAAAAATATGAGAAGTTGATACACCGCTGTCACCATCTTCATGATGATAGGAGAAATGCGATCCTTCATATAAATCTGGGGAATGAATATTTGATTGATCAAGACTATAAGCGTGCAATAGATACTTATTCAATCGCCTGCCAATTATTAAAAGAGAGACCTGACTCTATCGATTATCTTGTCAGTATAATAGGATTGGTCAGAAGTTCGATCCTTTTGAATGAAAATGGAGATAAAACGCGTAATCTTGACCTGCTGACCAAAGGAATCAAATTTGCAGAAACAATAAGAGATACGTATAGATATACTCTGTTGAATATGTTGAAGAAGCGTTTAAAAGATGGGGAATATGCCTATATGCAATACATTGAAAAGATTCTTATACCTCTTCTTATTAGAGAAGGAAGGTATTCAGAATGTCACAAATATATGAATGAGGTATCCTTATATAAGAAAAATAATAGCTGTCTGATTCAGCATCCCGATATGGCAGTGTATTAAAGGGGAGAGGTTGATTATGAATAATCCGGATCGTTTAATGAATACATTTAATGAAATGACTTTCAGTGATTTGAAATTGCCGATCATATGCATTTATTGGAGTCCAGAAGATTATAAAGGGATGTATGTAGCAAGGGTTTTTGACGTCGAAAAACCGACACATTGCATACTGATGAGACCGACATTGGAAGCAGTCAGGAGTGAAATTCCAGAGAAGTTTTCAAGGCTTTCGAATTCCGCCCAAGAGGAATTGAGAATTGTCGAAACCTGGATTTGATTAAGGGCGGGGCATCCTTCCTTTTGGATTTTATTAGCGTATTTCTTTTAGAAATGCGCTTTTCTTTATGACTTCATTAAAAACCATTGCTTACTTCCCCATATATTGATAGAATCTCGAACTGTGATACTGAAATCGAACAAGAGGGGTAGAGACATGATAACTGCTGCTAATGGATATAGAATTGAAAAAGATTTCCTTGGACAAAAGGAAGTTCCTGAACATGTATATTATGGAATACAAACGTTGCGGGCTGTGGAAAACTTCCCGATAACTGGTTATAAAATTCATAAAGAGATGATTGATGCGTTAGCGGTAGTAAAAAAAGCGGCTGCTCTTGCCAATATGGAAACCACACGCCTTTATGAGGGGATCGGCCAAGCCATCGTACAGGCTACAGATGAGATACTTGAAGGGAAGCTTCATGAATATTTCATCGTGGATCCCATTCAGGGAGGGGCGGGGACTTCGATCAACATGAATGCAAACGAAGTCATTGCCAATCGTGCCCTTGAACTGCTTTCCCACCATAAAGGAGAATATGGAAAAGTCAGCCCGAACAGTCACGTCAATATGGCGCAGTCTACTAATGACGTATTCCCGACAGTCATCCATATTTCGACTCTGAAATTATTGGATAAGCTCGTGATTACGATGGAAGATATGCTGAATGTTTTTAAAAAGAAAGCTCAGGAGTTTGATTCTGTCATCAAAATGGGCCGCACCCATCTCCAGGATGCTGTGCCTGTCAGGCTTGGTCAGGAATTCGAAGCATACAGCCGGGTGGTTGAACGGGATATCAAGCGGATTGGAAGAACTCGTGAGCACTTGTATGAAGTGAATATGGGGGCGACAGCCGTAGGAACAGGATTGAATGCCGACCCTCTTTATATCAGGAGTGTGGTGAAGCATTTGGCTGAGATCAGCGGACTGCCTTTGACGGGAGCCGAGCACCTTGTTGATGCCACTCAAAATACAGATGCCTATACTGAGGTTTCATCAGCACTGAAGGTGTGTATGACGAATATGTCCAAAATCGCAAATGATTTGCGCTTGATGGCTTCCGGACCGCGAGCCGGCTTGGGTGAGATTTCTCTCCCATCAAGACAGCCTGGTTCATCCATTATGCCTGGAAAAGTAAACCCGGTCATGCCGGAACTCATTAATCAAGTAGCCTTTCAGGTCATGGGAAATGATCAAACCATTTCCTTGGCATCTGAAGCCGGCCAGCTTGAACTGAACGTGATGGAACCCGTGCTGGTGTTTAATCTCCTTCAATCCATCAGCATTATGAACAATGCGTTCAAAAGCTTCACCGACAACTGCCTTAGCGGGATCGAAGCAAATGAAACACGTATGAAGGAATATGTGGAAAACAGCGTGGGCATCATTACAGCAGTCAACCCGCACTTGGGATATGAAGTGGTATCGAGAATTGCCAGGGAAGCAATTCTCAAAGGGAAGTCAGTAAGAGAACTCTGTCTGGAGTACGACGTGCTGACAGAGGAAGATCTTGACTTGATTTTAAACCCGTATGAAATGACCAATCCGGGAATAGCAGGAAGAGTGCTTTTCGATCGTGAATGAGTCGAACCTGTTTGGTTGTTCATTTCCTATCAAAAACATACTAAGATTAGTGGGTAAAGTCATCGACGGATGTCTTTACCCACTATTTTTCTTTTTAGAGTTATAGTGAGAAGTGAAAGAAAGCTCGACCAAAGCCTCAAGGATTTCGAATCCGTATCAA
>NZ_JABMCR010000107.1 GCF_013179555.1 Bacillus haikouensis | reverse complement strand
AGGAAGTGCTGCGTTCCCGATGCCGACTACGATCAACTTCCAGATCGGCAGAGGCTTTTTCTCCCCTTTTCGCCGCTGGATGAAGAAGATCGGCAGCAGGACGAGTGCCCCGGCGATACAGCGAAGGAAGACCGTCCCCCACACGCCGGCAGGCTCCACCAGCCATTTTATAAATACAAAGGACATCCCCCATATCAGACTCAGACCGATCAGCGCCATATATAAGCGAGCCATGATGTTTCCTCCCTTCTACCTTCGATAGTATATGAAGCAGTTGTGCAATTTAATAGATTATTAGATGTTATAACAGAAATTAATTAGTCTTATCCTATCTTATTTTTCTTTGAAAAGTAACCCCTTTTTTTATTTGGTATCCCACTCCTTAGTCAAAAAAACACAACTATTCAACCATTTCATTTTTACATTTACGTGCTACTATGTAAGTGTTTGCAATTAAATACATATTTTAGGGGAGATCATGTTGAAGAAAAACAAGAAGATAGCCGCCGGTACCGCTTTAACTTTAGGACTTCTAATCCCTCAAACCGCTCCTTCCATAACGTACGCTGATGTAATGGATCAGGATCTGGTGAAGCTCCGTATTTTAGAAACAACAGATATCCACGTAAACCTTGCCAATTATGATTACTATCAAGATAAAGAAACGAACAGCTATGGACTCGTGAAAACGGCCACTCTTATAAAAGATGCGCGTGAAGAAGCCGATAACAGCCTATTATTCGATAACGGAGACCTGATTCAGGGAAATCCTCTGGGTGATTATATTGCAAAGGTTGATCCCCTTCAAGATGGCGAAACTCACCCCGTGTATAAAGCAATGAATCTGCTTGATTATGATGCGGCAAATATCGGAAATCATGAGTTCAACTATGGGTTGGATTTTCTTGATACTTCTTTGAAAGGGTCCAATTTCCCGTATGTAAATGCCAATGTTTATAAAGATGATGGCAATGGCAGCCCGGGTGATGATGAGAATTATTTCAACCCATATACCATTCTTGATCGCGAAGTCGTTGACGGGGATGGTGAAACCCACACGATTAAAGTCGGTGTCATCGGATTCACCCCTCCACAGATCATGCAGTGGGACAAAGCAAATCTGGAAGGGAAGGTTGTCGCGAAAGATATTGTCGAATCAGCCAATAAATACATTCCTGAAATGAAAGAGAATGGTGCTGACATCATTGTCGCCATCCCCCACTCGGGAATCGGTACTGTGACAGATGAAGGTATTGAAGAGAATGCCACTTATTCCCTTTCAAAAATCGATGGGATCGATGCAATCCTGTTCGGACACTCACACGGTGTCTTCCCTTCTGAATCGTATGCAGGGATAGACGGCGTCGATGTCAATAAAGGAACGATCAACGGAGTCGCCTCTGTCATGCCCGGATATTGGGGAAGCCACCTGGGATTGGTAGACCTTGAGCTTGAACTCAAAGACGGAGAGTGGTCCGTCGTCGATTCCCAAACATCCTCCCGTGCAATCGCTGACAATGACGGAAATCCGTTGGTAAACCGGGATGAGGAAGTGTTCAATGCGATTGAAGAGGACCATAATCACACAATCGACTGGGTAAGAAGCGCAGTCGGAGAAACAACATCTCCGATCAACAGCTATTTCGCGCAGGTGAAAGATGATCCTTCCATTCAAATCGTGACCAACGCACAGAAATGGTATGTAGAGAAATACATCAAGGGCACAGAATATGAAGGACTGCCAGTATTATCTGCCGGCGCTCCGTTCAAGGCAGGAACACGGGGGGATGCCTCTTACTACACAGACATTCCCGCAGGCGAACTTGCAATTAAAAACGTTGCCGACCTCTATTTATATCCCAATACACTTCAAGCTGTATTGATTGATGGAGCCCAGGTGAAAGAATGGCTTGAAATGTCAGCTGGACAATTCAACCAAATCGATGCTTCCACTTCTGAAGAGCAGTCCCTGGTAAATGGGGATTTCCGATCCTATAACTTTGACGTCATTGACGGTGTGACGTATGAAATCGATGTAACAAAACCTGTTCGTTACGGTACGGATGGCAAACTCATGAACGAGGATTCCCACAGAATCAAAAATCTCAAATATAAGGGACAGCCGATCGATCCCGATCAAAAGTTCATCGTTGCAACAAATAACTACCGTGCAAGCGGTGGTGGTCACTTCCCGGGTATAGACGGGACGAATATCATCATCCAGTCACCTGATGAAAACCGTAATGTGATCATCGATTACATCATGGAAAAAGGAACGATTAACCCTGAAGCTGACGGCAATTGGAACTTCGCTGCAATTAAGGGAGATGTAAATGTCGTATTTGAGACTTCTCCTGAGGCTCAGAAATATATCCATGATTCAAGAACATACAAATATATCAGTACAGAAGACAGTGGATTCGCTAAGTATTCCATTAAGTTCAAGCAAAGCGATGCGACTAATCCGGGACAAGAGAAGAAGAAGTCCAGTGGCAATTTCTTAACGAACTTCATTTCTTCGATTGCCCAAACGTTACATCTTATTAAATGATCACCGTGAACCTCCATTATGGGGGTTCTTTTTCAATCCATCCAAAACACTACCTTTTTCGCAGTTTTCAATCTGCCAGCCGAAACCATTTAACTTTCATGGGTTTTCATCATATAATGGGAGGGTAGAATTGATAACTAGTGAAAAATATTTTATGGGACTGATCATGAATGTACAATAAAGAAACGGTTTATAAAGAGTTATTGAATGTGATGCATGAAGATAATATCAAACGCGATGAATTACTGAGGAATCATTTATATACGAAGCTTGGCGGGAAAGCCGATTTCTTCCTTACGCCGACAACGTATGAAGAAGTGCAGAACATCGTGAAGCTTTCCAATAAGGTGGATGTACCGTTTACGCTGCTCGGGAACGGTTCGAATCTGATCGTCAAAGACGGCGGTATCCGCGGGATCGTGCTTCACCTTACGAATTTCGATGAAATCAAAACAAACGAGCAGCACATCGTTGCCCAAAGCGGCGCTGCGATCATTGATGTGTCCAGAAGAGCGCTGGCTGAACGTCTGTCCGGGCTTGAATTCGCATGCGGAATCCCCGGAACGGTCGGCGGCGCCCTGTTTATGAATGCTGGTGCTTACGGCGGGGAAATCAAGGACGTACTTGATTACTGCTATGTCGTTGACCGTCATGGGGAATTGATAAAACGGACTGCCGCAGATCTTGAACTCGATTACCGCCACAGCAACATCTCGGAAAATGGCGATATCGTTCTTGAGGCAACCTTCAGCTTAAAGCCTGCGGAATACGATGATATTAAAGCAGTCATGGATGACCTGACGTATAAAAGAGAATCCAAGCAGCCGCTTGAATACCCGTCTTGCGGCAGTGTATTCAAACGACCGCCGGGTTACTTCGCCGGTAAACTGATCCAGGACAGTGAGCTGCAGGGGACGAATTTCGGCGGTGCCGAGGTTTCCACAAAGCATGCCGGATTCATTGTGAATAAAGACAATGCATCGGCCAAAGATTATATTTCGCTGATCGAGCATGTACAGAAAACGGTAAAAGAGAAGTTTGATGTGGAGCTTGAGCGTGAAGTACGGATTATTGGCGAAGATTTGGAATAGGACTCCAGGGGAACTGCGGAATAAGCAGTTCCTTTTCTATACAAAAAACAGTCTAATCAAATTAGACTGTCGGAATGTAATGGTTGGTCTTATCTATTTTTAAGATTGGGTGCAGGCTTTGGTTTGCGGATTTGGCGGACGTTCGTGTTTTGCGCCTGCTGGACTTTGGCATCGAGTTCTAACATTTCCCGTGCTTTCACATATAAAAGTGACATAGCCTAGCCCTCCTTTTTTAAAAGCTTAGTTTTTACATACCCAGACTACATTTTGTAAAACCTGAAAATTTGAAATTTTTAAAAATCATAACTCCACAAAATTTTCCATTCGCCTTTTTCCTGAGCAACATAGCATACCTGGCTGATCGTCATCTCCCCAAACTGACTTTCAAACAGTAAATCCACCTTTGCCGACCTCGCATCTTTGAACGCCGGTCCATCTTTACTGAATGGAAACTTCTTGATTGTCTCGATTTCTCCTACGTCCACCTCGAAGGTATCCACCCCCATATGACCGAGGAAAACATGGTTTTTTGTTTGGATGTAAGAGGATTTCCCGAATTTCTTCTTCATCTCGGAATGGAACATTTCCCACGAATTTCCGAAATCACCTTTCTGTTCATACTCATAAAATTCCTCGATGACCTGCTCTGGAGACCGTTCCCCCCCTCCTCCAATAACGCTAATAAACAAGAAAATAAGGATCCCGCCGCCTATGCCCATAACGATAAGAGGAAGTGGATTTTTTCTTCTCTTCATCCCTTCACCCCTGACTCCTTCATATACATACATTTTTATGTTGGACATCTTGCCTGTATGTACTATTTTCAGGGGAAATCTGAAAAGCCTTCATGATCGGGTCATGAAGGCTGCATTTCTTGTTTTATTAAAATCTCTTCTTTTTTCTTAATCAGATAGGATAAATATTTATCGTCTTTCAGCATTTCAAAAATCATGCGGGATTTATTTATGTAATCCAGCGCCTTATTGTAGCATTCTTCCAGCTCGTAATTATAACCGATCTGATAGTGCAATTGTCCAAGTCCGTATAGGTGTTCTTCTTCAAGGCACCATTTAATTGCTTCTTCACAGTGTTCGATTGACTCCCTGTACTTCCCCAGACGGGTCAACACTCTGGCAATATTATAAAGCAAGCGGGTTTTGATGGATTTATCGTTCAGGCTGGTGTTTGTACTCAAACCTTCTTTCACTTGCCGATAGATTTCAAATGATCGATCATAGTTTCCTCCTGAGAATTCCAGGGCCCCAATACTTAGAAGGATTTCCATTTCCCGTTCTGACAACGCCTTCTTTCGGTTATAAGTCAGATGAAATGCTTTATAAAACGTTGAAATAGCCGTTTCTCTCTGCTTTTCAACCTCGAATTTGTAGATTCCTTTATGCCATAAAAGAAGCTGAAGGTTTTCATTGTCTTTGATGAATATCGGATTTTTTTCTTCGATCTTCACCATTTCCATTAGTTCTTCAAATTTCAACTTGACTCTTAGCTTCTTTAGTTGACGCTCAACCTCTTGAATATAATCCAGACGCGGTGTCGTACCGATTTCAAAGAAATAGTTCACGTCTACCCCAAGCTTTTTCGAAATTTGATAAAGGGCTGTGGCACTCGGATAGATATCCCCTTTTTCAATCCGGCTGATCAGTGCCTGCGTACAAATACCATCAGCCAGTTCTCCTTGGGTCAATCCGACAATCTTACGGAGTTCTTTGATTTTTTTACCTATTAGTGAGTAATCCACTTTTTCACTTCCCTGCAAATCCTTTTCTGCAAAATATTAATATATTTATATATTATCAGAAATCGAGATGATGAAATAAAGAAATCAGCTTATATCCCCATAGAGGGCTCCAGAGTTCAAATACACGTTATTTTAATATATGTTTTAATGAATCTAACGACAAATTACAATACCTGTTGACGGCACTTCTCTTTATGGGGAGTGCTCTTTTTTTATTTCTGTTTTTTCTGTACTACTCGAAATGATTTGTTCTTTTTTCTTCAGTAGATAAGCGTGATAACTGTGATTATTTCGCATTTCAAATATGATTATCGACTTCTCGATATAAGGTAATGCCTTTTCCAGTCTGCCTTCCAGCTCATAATTATAACCTATATGATAATAAAGCTCTCCAAGCCCCCATAGATGTTCTTCTTCTACGCACCACCTGACAGCTTCAACACAGTAACCCCTCGATTCCCTGTACTCTCCCATCCTGGTCAGGTTCCGGGCGATATTATATAAGAGCCTTGTTTTAATGGATTTGTCATTTAAATGCTCAATCGTACTTATGGCGGTTTTGACTTTTTTATAGTATTCCATTGATTGCTCATATTTTTCCAGGTTAAATTCAAACACGCCCAGTGTTAAGAGGATTTCTATCTCTCTCTCAGTCAATACTTTTTTTTGAGTGGCGGTAAGGTTATAGGCTTCTTTAAGAAGTGCTTTAGCTTTCTCACTATCTTTCTTTACTTCAAAGAGATAAATGCTTTTATGCCAGTAGAGGAGCTGCAGATTAGTAGAATCCTTATAGAAAAGCGGGTTCGTTTCTTCCACTTTGATTACTTCCATCATTTCATTATATTTTAATTTGATTCGCAGCTTTCTTAATTGCCGTTCAACTTCTTTGACATAGTCCAATCTCGGAGTTGAGCCAATTTCAAAGAAGTAATTAACATCAACCCCCAGTTTTTTTGAGATTTGATAAAGACTCGCTGCACTTGGATAGATATCTCCTTTTTCAATCCGGCTGATCAAGGCTTGTGTACAAATACCATCTGCAAGCTCTCCTTGGGTCAATCCGACATCTTTCCTCAGCTCTCTTATCTTCGTTCCAATCGCCGAATAATCCAAGTTTATCTCCCCCCAGTCAAATATTAATATATTTATATTTTAGCAGAAAACCTGCTGAATTCTTACGATAACCCAATCATTTTAGTGTCTATATCATGCAGAATCGAAATACAAGTATTTTTCATCTATGTTTTAATATATCTAACGACAAATTACAATACCTGTTGACGGCACTTCTCTTTATGGGGAGTGCTCTTTTTTTATGCAGATCATGACGTTATCCAGCAACTTGTTCCTGACAGAACAGGATATTAATATTTTAATATTCCTGAAGTAAACTGCTTTTTTCATGAGATTCTGACCGACTCAGTCCCTTTAAAAGCCTGAGAACGAAGATACACATATTTTCAATCTATGGTTTAATGTTCTTAACGACAAATTACAATACCTGTTGACGACACTTCCTGTGCGGGAGTGTCTTTTTTTACGCCGGAAAACCTTTTCTGTCTTCATATAACTCTAGAGGAAGCCCATCGGGATCTTCAATAAAGGTGAATCGCTTTTGTGTATAAGGATCTATTCGGATTTCTTCTGGTTCAATCCCAAGATCCATTAACTCAGCTACCGACTCTTCTATGCATTCCACCTCAAATGCCAAATGACGGAGCCCTCTCGCTTCAGGATAACTTGGACGCTCAGGCGCATCCGGAAACGAAAAGAGTTCGATGACATACTCACCGTTTAGAGAAAGGTCCAGCTTATATGACTGTCTTTCTTCCCGGTAGACTTCCCAAATTACCTTAAACCCCAGTTTACTTACATAGAATTCTTTCGACAGATTATAATCAGAGCAAATAATGGCTATGTGGTGAATCTTTTTAAAATTCACGTGAATCCTCCTTTGGTTGTGCCTGTCACGATTTTAGGGATGGGTGCCTGGAACAATCGGGCTTGATTGTGCCTGGAACAATTTAAACAGATTGTGCCAGGCACAATTCAACACTTTTGTGCCTGGCACAACTCATCTCTTCTGTCCCCGGCACCACAGAATGGTCCAGTCTCCACTGTATCCGACTACAAAAAAGAAGCAGCCCAATAGACCGCTCCTTTTCACAAAACATATTACTTCATCGCATCCGTCAACACAGGCACGATTTGCTTCTTACGGGAAACAACGCCTTTCAACAATGCTGTGTTGTTCTCAAGCTTCACATTGAAAGCTTTTTCCACTTCTGCTGTTTTACTGCCAAGTGCAAGGGCAGTCGAATCGTTTTCTAGGATGTCTGTCACAACCAGAAGGAATAGATCCAGCCCTTTTTCTTTGATCAAGTTTTCTATAGCAGCTTCGATTTCTGTTTGGCGTCCGAGCACATCGTTCGTGTCTACTACATTGACCTGCGCGACTTCCACTTTCGCCGACCCCATTGAGAATTCCTTCGCATCAAGTGTCACGAGCTCATTGATTGATTTCGAACTCATATCCGCTCCTGCTTTCAGCATTTCAAGGCCGTATTCCTGTGCATCGACGCCAGCGATTTCAGCTAACTCCTTCGCTGCTGCTACATCTTCGTCCGTGCAGGTTGGCGATTTGAATAACAGGGAATCGGAGATGATTGCTGACAGCATCAATCCAGCCATTTCCTTCGTGACCTCGACACCTTTTTCTTTGTAGATTTTATTTAAAATCGTTGCTGTACATCCAACAGGCTCTGCACGGTAGTACAGTGGATCTGCCGTTTCGAAGTTTGCGATCCGGTGGTGGTCGATGACTTCAAGGACGCGGACATCTTCAATGTCATCTGCACTTTGCTGACGCTCGTTGTGATCAACAAGAATGACGGTATCCGTTTCATTAGCGACCGTTTCCACCAGACGCGGTGCCTCTACCTTAAAATAGTCAAGCGCGTATTGCGTTTCGCCGTTTACTTCTCCTAAACGAACTGGTTCTGCATCCATGCCGATTTTTGATTTTAAATCAGCATAAACCAACGCTGAAGTGACCGTATCCGTATCAGGATTTTTGTGACCGAAAATAAGTGTTTTACTCATGATCATTCTCCTTACTCTATGTATTTTAATGATAGGGAATATCTCTTTTACATTTTCTTATAGTACCATATTTCACTGATTTTTTCGTCAGTTTGTTGATTTTTGCAGGTGAGAAAGTTGCGGTAATTGTCCTTGTTTTATCTTATTGGATGACGTCGAAAAATACAAATAGTGGTGAGTGAAATCACTTTTAAAAGAAAGGCTGCTCCAGAATAGGAAGCAGCCTTTTTAGATTATATGACCTCTTTCGTTTTGTACCCCGCCCGAATAATCATTCCGATCATGTCATCAGTCATATTCAAATGAGCAACACCCGTGCCCCGGATTAAATCCTGCGTGTTCCGGTCATCGAATGACAGGTTTCCGGCGAGGTAGACTTTGAATACGTCTACAAGGCTGTTTAAACGGACTTCTTCCTCATCCAGTTTCTCGTTTGTATGTTCCACAACCGACAAGTTTTGAAAATCCAGCGCTTCCTTTAACAAATGCAGAAGTTCGCTGTTGGTTGGCGGATTCGGGTTCGTAATATGATAAATTTTATCGGCTGCCGCTTTCTGCGGTGCCTTGCTTAAGATATCGGCGACATAATCGACGGGAACCAGATTCGAGGTGCCATTCTTCGCAGCCACCAATCTGTAGGTACGAGTGCCCCCGCTTCTTCTTGCCGTCTTTCTTTTAAACACAGCAAGCGCCCTCATAAATCCATATAGCGTGAACTGGGAATCTGCTTCTCCCGTTTTCGAATCCCCGACAATGATTGCCGGTCTGAAAATGGACACGTCCATTTGATCACGGTAAGAGAAAACGAGATGTTCGGACTTCACTTTGCTCTCTTCATAAGGGTTGTTGAACTCCCCGTCTTCCGGATAGAGCTCCTCTACACCATGAGTCAGGGTACCCACTGTGTAAGCAGTGCTCACATAGTAGAAGCTTTTGGCCTGTAATTTGGCTGCCAGACCGAGTATGTTCTTTGTTCCGTCGTAGTTGGCTGCAAACAATTCGTCTCTTAAATCGAGATCGAATTTGACAAGTGCTGCCAAATGATAAACAGCATCTATTTTATTTGTGAGCCATTCAATATCTTCCAGTGACAAACCGCCCATCGGGTACGTAATATCTCCTTGGAAAATATGGATCCTCCGTTGATCAGCGGATGGAAATGAGTCTCGCAGATCCTCCGCCTTTTCTACATTCCGAACTAACATAAAGACTTCATTCTGTTTATCCAATAAAAGGTTTTTGATGAGCTTTCCCCCAAGAAAACCTGTGGCTCCAGTTAAGAATAGGTTCA
This sequence comes from Bacillus haikouensis, assembly GCF_013179555.1. GTDB lineage: Bacteria > Bacillota > Bacilli > Bacillales > Bacillaceae_B > Rossellomorea > Rossellomorea haikouensis_A. The sequence continues at coordinate 3,491 of NZ_JABMCR010000107.1, read as the reverse complement.
AAAATGATCACTCCTGTTGTGATGTCGACACATTTATTTACCCTATCATAGCATAGTTTTGGAGGACGGTGAGTTTTGGTACTGATGTAGAAATTACCAGTGGGGTTGAGTCGTTTTTTTAAAAAAATTCCTGCTTCAATTCCTGATATTTTTATATTTATGAGAAGTGATTCCCATTTAGGATGGTGTGCGGCGGTGTTTTGAGTGACGTCGGAGCGAGGTTTGGTCGTTATTCTATGAGTTTCTAAGCATATTCTATGAGGTTTAGTCGTTATTCTATGATTCCCCTAATAATCCTTGAGTTTTACTCTATCGTCTTCTATTTTCTATAAAACTTCCCTGTGCGCTCTCTCACCAAAAATAAAACCTGCCGGGCATCACCCGGCAGGCAAAATCCTAAATTGTCCAATTAGTAACTATCATAAAATTTCTTCGCCACTTCAACGGTGTGTGTGCTGCCGCCGCGTTCCTCGACACCTTCCAGCAGCATTGCCAGGATAAACTCCGGGTTCTTCTGATCATAGGATACAAATAACCCGTTTTCTTTCCCGGTCGTACCTTGCTCGGCTTTAATCTCGGCGGTACCGGTCTTGCCGGCAATTTCTTTCCCAGCTGCCTGAGCTTTACCGGCTATTCCTTCTGTGACGACCTTACGGAGGTTCGTTCTCATCAGTTGTGATTGTTCCGGACTCAATAGGCTTTCTTTCCAGACTCCTTGTTCTTCATCCTTCAATAGGACCGGCTTCATCATGGTGCCGTCGTTGATGATGCCGCCATAGGCACTGGCAAGATGGACGACGCTCATCAGGACTTCCCCTTGTCCGAAGGCTGAATCGGCGAGCTGGATTTCTTTCGTGATTTTTCCGTCATTTGAGACTTGAGACTTTTCAATCGGATAGGACATCGGGATCTCTTCACCGTATCCAAAATCTTTTAGTCCCTGGATAAAGGTTTCGGCACCCACTTCAAGTCCGACACGTGCAAAATAGATGTTATCAGAGAATTTCATGGCGCTTTCAAGATCGACGACACTGTCGTTATCGAATACCCGGACGACTTCATAGCCACCCCAGGAGTTGTCTTTTTGCCATCTCTTTCCCTTAATTTCAAAGGTTTTATTCGGATCAAGCTTGCCGGATTTCAACCCGACGGCAGCCGTGATCCCCTTCATCGCCGAGCCGGGCGAATACGTTTGATAGAAACGATTACGCAGCGGCTTGTCGGGGTTGTTATAGATTTTATCGTATTTATCTGGTGCAATACCCAATGAAAACTCATTCGGATCATAAGAAGGCACACTGACCAGTGCTAACGCCTCTCCTGTTTCGGGATCGACAGCTGCTGCCGTTCCTACTTCATCCTTCATTTTCTCATACAGCTTTTTCTGCATCTCTGCGTCTACTGTTAACGTGACGTTATCACCGTTTTTCACCTCTTGTTCGGCGATCATCACTTCTTCTCCCGATTCTTTCGTGAGGTAAATCCTCTGTCCGCTTTGCCCTCTTAGCTTTTCTTCATACACTTCCTCTGCCCCGCTGATGCCGAGTAAGGATTGTGCAGTGTAGCCTTCATCCTTTAACTTCTCCAACTTCTCCGCATTGATTTTACCGATGTACCCGGTAAGATGGGCGGCAGCTTTTCCATATGGATATTGGCGTGCTTCCACTCGTTTGGAATAGAGGCCGGGAAGCTCGATGATTTCCAGTGCAAGCGGACGCTCCGAAATCGGAAGCTTCTTGATTGGCACAAAATATTCGGGCTGCACCCAGCTTTGGTTCAATTCTTTCTGTATGGCTTCCGGAGAAATCCCCAGCAGTGAGGACAGTTTTTCTAAATCACTCTCGTTAAATTCTTTTGGCACGATTCCAATATCAAACGACTCTCCGTTGATTGCCAGGGGATTCTCATTACGATCGTAGATTTCACCGCGTTTGGCAGGGATGCTTTCCATCCCGACTTTATCGGCTTGTTCCATTTCAGGCAGGATGAAAGAAGGCTTCCACTCTACATACCAATTTTCTTTATCCTCTTTTTCTTCTTTTGTAAGCGTAATGGTTTCTTCATAAGAAACGTCGCCGGCAAGTGTGTTCATAGAGATGGTGACAGGAAATTCAGCTTTCTTTTCTTTATCCCATTCCTTTTCTTCCTTGGGCTTCTTGAATTCCACTTTAAGATCTTTGACAGCCAGATCTTCGTAAATATCGGTTGGTCTCTTTACAGCATCTTCTTTTTTATATGTTTCTTTTGCAGAAGACGATAGATACGTCTCATACATCTTTTCGAATTTCTTATCATTCCATAGATCGACATACTCTTTCAATCGATCATCCGGCTGTGCCTTTTCCTGGCAGCCTGAAACGAATAGCCCCATTATAACCAAGAGACAAAGCATGAAAAATTTCTTCCCCATATGTAAGGACAACTCCCTTTATATACTTTTCAACTCTATTTCTAATTATTTCAAATTCGGGAACCATTTTCAATTTTAATTTCTTGATTATTTACAAGGATTGCCCCAGCCGAGCTGGAATTTTTTCTAAAAGAATACCCCTTTTGTGATGAAAATAAAGAAAAAGGTTCTGAGCAGCCTGAATACACAAGTGCGATTGAGAAGGCTCACGGAAAGCGAAGTGTATTCCGGCTGCGGGCTAAATTAAGGCTTGCCAAAATCCCCCTCTCCTTCCTCCCACTCCTTTTACTTTTTTCAGTAAATCTGGTGCATTCCATATAAAATTTGTTATAATATGATGTCGTAAGAGTAATAAGGAAAACAGATCCTAAGATTATATCTTGCAAATATAAATCGACAGGTGGAAAAGAATATGAGTCAAAAACCTTACAGAGTCCTTCTGTACTACAACTATGTAACAATTGAAAATCCCGAGGAAAAGACTGCCCGGCATAAGGAATTATGCGAGGAACTTGGTCTGTTGGGACGTATCCTGATTTCTTCTGAAGGAATCAATGGGACATGCTCAGGTACAATCGAGCAGACGGATGCGTACATGGAAGCAATGAAGAATGATCCTCATTTTTCTGATACGGTTTTCAAAATTGATGAAGCAGACGAACATGCTTTCAAGAAATTAAAAGTGAAACACCGTCAGGAACTTGTGACCCTTCGTCTTGAGGATGATGTGGATCCGCATGAAATAACGGGTCAATATCTGGCGCCAAAGGATTTCTTCGAACAAATCCAAAAAGAAGATACCATCCTTCTTGATGCGCGTAATGACTACGAATACGATCTTGGTCATTTCCGCGGGGCTGTCAGACCTGATATCCGCAATTTCCGAGACCTTCCGGATTGGGTTCGTGAAAATAAAGAATTATTGGCAGATAAAAAGATCATCACCTATTGCACAGGCGGTATTCGCTGTGAGAAATTCTCCGGCTGGTTATTGAAAGAAGGCTTCGAGGATGTCGCACAGCTTCACGGCGGGATTGTCACGTATGGACAGGATCCTGAAGTGCAGGGTGACCTGTGGGAC
>NZ_JABMCR010000106.1 GCF_013179555.1 Bacillus haikouensis | reverse complement strand
GCCTTGCAGCTGCACAGGAAGAAACCAAAATTGAAGCAACAGAGGGGCAGATTCATTCTCTGCTGAAAAAAGCTTCAAGATTCTCAAAAGATCTGACCGTTGAAAATTGTAAAATGGTCATTCAAAAAGCAGAAGAAGATTGTAAATACGTTAAGCATCAAATACTTGAAAAGAGAAAAGAAGTAGAGCAGCAAAAGCGGATGAAAGAGGAGCTGAAGAAAGGGAAAGAGAAACTTCTTGAAATTGAAGAAGCTGTTAAGAATCGCCAGCAAAAACAACAACAGCTTGAAGTTGCTTACTTGACGAAAAAAACAGCACTTGAAAAGGTCAAGGAATCCATCCCTGATGAGCTTAATACAAAGAAAGACTTTGATTTCGCATTGAAACAAACACAAGGTTTACTGGAAAGAATGAAATTCAATTTCGAAAAGGCACAGAAAAACTTTTTTACATGCGAAAAAGAATATAGTGTGAAAGCTTCACAAGTTGATGAAAAGAAAACCCAGGCTGTAAAGGTTGATGCAGAAATGAAGGAGGAACGGGAAGCGTTTCTTTCTTTATTGACTCAACAAGGTTTTCCTCACTATAAAGCTTTTCACGAAGCAAAAAAAACGGATGATGAAATATCCGTTCTGGAAGACAGAGTAAAGAAACACGGAGAGGATCTTCGTTCTGTTACCGATCGATTATTCGAAGTGAATAAGCAGCTTGATGAAAAAGAAAAGCCTGAAATCAAAGAGATTCAAGATGATTTGGCAGCGGTTTCTGAAGAATTGGAGAAGATAAATCAAGAACTTAACCGAGTGATCTCCCATACGAAGGAGAATAAGAATATTCTATCTCGTGTGTTGGAAATAAATGAAGGCATAAAAGATTTGGAAGAAGCTTATCAAACAGTTGGACAGCTTGCGGATATCGCCCGCGGCCAGAATGCAAATCGTTTGACTTTTGAAAGGTATGTACTTGCATCCTTCCTTGAAGATATACTTAGAGTCGCGAATGAAAGATTAATTAAAATGACAGCAGGAAGGTACAATCTCATTCGTAAGGCAGACCGCAGCAAAGGCAATGTACAAAGTGGATTGGAACTGCTTGTATTTGATCAGTATACAGGTCAGGAGCGTCACGTCAAAACGTTATCAGGCGGGGAAAGCTTTAAAGTTTCGCTCGCATTGGCGCTTGGTCTTGCGGATGTCGTACAGCAATATGCAGGTGGTGTTTCTCTTGAGACGATGTTCATCGATGAAGGTTTTGGAACCCTCGATCCCGAATCACTCGATCATGCAATTGAAGCGTTAATGGACATCCAAAGCAGCGGCCGATTAGTCGGGTTGATCTCCCACGTACCAGAACTGAAAGAAAGAATTGATGCACGGCTGGAGGTCATATCTTCGCAAAACGGAAGCAGAACAGAATTTCTATTCACTGTTTAGGGCAAACCAATACTAATATGATGATAATGAAAAGTCAGGAATTCCCTGGCTTTTTGTTTTCCTGACATTCCTTATTTCACTTTATATTTCCATCCGTTTTTAATAAGATAGAGATAATCAGACCAAAGAGCAGGTGATTATTCGTGAAAATAAGTATTTATATTCTGTTATTGTTGATTTCAGCGGCTGTCGCAATCGGATGGAGCTGGAAGAGGCTGTTGGATTTCAATAGTTATAAGAAACCTTTTTGGGAAGGGGTTGCGCTTCAATTTTTCTTCTTGCTGCTGGCGTCCATTTGGTGGCTTTTCACAGCGGACTTTTCTAAAGGCATCATGGGGGTCTTTTATTATCTCCTGGCATTTTTGATCATAATGGTGATTCATGGATATATTCTTCATTATTTATTTTCAAAGAAAAAATTGAAAGAAGAAGCTGAATGAAGATTATCGGTATTGATGCAGGTGGAACGCTGACGAAGCTTGTGTATGAAGAAGGCGGCAGGTACCATTTTAAACTATTTGACAGTAAGAATTTAGATTCTGTTATAAAATGGGTGGAAATCATTTCACCTAAAGCTTCATTGTATGTAACCGGCGGAGGGGCTGGGAAAATAAAATCTATACGGAAGGATGTCCGTGTTATCCCCGAGTTTCTTGCGGTGGAAGAAGGTACCCGAAGGCTTCTGAAAGACCAAAACCATGAATTAACTAGATATATCGTCGTTAATATTGGAACAGGTACCTCTTTCTTTATAGCCGACGACAGAAATTTCACAAGAGTGTTAGGGAGTGGTATTGGCGGGGGTATGTTTATGGGACTGGGCAGTAGATTAACGGATGTGACCGATTTTGCAGAGCTTGTAAGGTTGGCTGCGAAAGGTCAAAGGGAATCGCTGGACTTGATGGTGAGGGATATTTACGAAGATCAGGAAACCCCTGTATCCGGAAATTTAACTGCTGCAAACTTTGCCAAGTACAAAAAGGGAAAGACAAATGACAAAGATGCGCTACGTTCTTTGACCAATATGATGGCTGAGACGATCATTTTATTGGCTAATCAATTATCAATAAGATATAATGTGCAATCAATTGTATTTATTGGGGGCACGCTGAGTGGGAATACGCCGCTTAAAGAAGACCTCTCACAGTTTAAGGAAATGCTTGACTATCATGCCATCTTCCCTGATAATGCCGGATTCACAGGCAGCCTCGGTGCATTGTGCCTTGGGATGAAAGATTAGCGGGATTTCACAAAATAGACATTGAAACTCAAAGGAAGCGCATTGTGTTTTCCTGATCTTTCTACTAACATAGTATGGGAAACAGTAGTTGAAAGCGGAGGAGATATGAAGTGTCTAAACCGAAAACACTTGCAGTAGTGATGACTTTGATCGGTATTCTCCTTGCGGGTTGCAGCAATAGTGACTTTCAAGCAGAAACGGATTATGAAATCGCGGACTTCAATTATACCAACCAAAATAATGAAAAAGTCAGTCTGAAAGATTTAGAGGGGAAAGTATGGATTGCAGATTTTATTTTCACAAACTGTGAAACTGTCTGCCCGCCTATGACATTTAACCTGACTAAGCTTCAAAAGGAACTGAAGAAAGAAAGAGTGGAAGATTATAAGATCGTGTCCTTCAGTGTAGATCCTGAACATGATAAGCCGCAAGTATTAAAGGACTATCTTTCTAATTTTGAAGCGGATACAAGCAAGTGGGACATGCTTACTGGATATCAGTTCGAAGAGATCAAAGAATTTGCGGAACATTCCTTCAAATCGATCGTGGCGGATGACCCTAAATCTGATCAAGTCATTCATGGGACCAGTTTCTATCTGGTCAACCAAGAAGGAGTTGTCGTTAAAGACTACAGCGGCAACAGCGACGTCCCTTACGAAGAAATTACGGCAGATATGAAGACGCTGATCAAAGAAGGTACGAATTAAACACAAAAACAGGAATAGTCAAGTTGGTATCAAGCTTACGAGAATTCAAGCAGCTTGCATTCCTCTTGACTTTTTTTTCAATTAAGCTTATATGATAAAATTAGAATAGTATATCAATTAGTGTAAGCAGGTGAAGAAGATTAGAAAATCAAAAGGGATGTTTATCTTTGATTGTGTCATCACAATCGTCATATTGCTCTGGACCATCAAGTCTTTCTCTGAAGGGGAGAACGTGAAAGGGTTGCTTTTCGTCGCATGCTTTGCGTTGATGACAGGAGTTTTATTTACTCATTATAAAAACAGGAACCGTAAATGAAAATTGTTTACATAGTGAAAGCAGGTGTGAAGGTTGCATAAACGCTTTTATACGGTGGGTATGGCTGGCCATATCGATCACGGTAAGACTACGCTCACAAAAGCGCTGACGAATATTGACACCGATCGGCTAAAAGAGGAAAAGGAAAGGCAAATTTCAATTGAATTGGGGTTTGCTCCGCTTTATCAAGGAGAGGACATGCAAATCTCAATCGTTGATGTCCCCGGTCACGAACGTTTTATCAAAAAAATGATTGCCGGAGTAGCGGGGATAGATCTTGTAGTATTGGTCGTTGCTGCCGACGAGGGGATCATGCCGCAAACACGTGAGCATCTTGACATCCTTTCTATTCTGGGAATCGCGAACGGCATTGTTGTACTCACGAAACTTTCGAAAGTGGATGCGGAATTGAGAGAACTTGCAAAAGATGAAGTAGTAGAAGAACTCCAAGGTTCTCCGTTTGAGAATGCACCGTTAATGATGGTGGATAGTTTATCTGGAGAAGGGATCCGAAGACTGAAAGAATTGATCATCCGTTCAATGGAAGACATCCCGGTCAGGACTTCGGAAGGGGATTTCCGGATGCCGATCGACCAGATATTTACTGTAAAAGGTCAAGGGACCGTCGTAAGGGGAACCATCTTCGAGGGAACGATTGAGACAGGCGCAAACGTTGTGGTCCTGCCCCCGGATCTGAAGTCTAAAGCAAGGCAGATACAAGTTCATGGAATGGAGACTCCAAAAGGATTTGCCGGTCAGCGAACGGCGGTTAACCTGCCAGGAATAAATCAACATGCAGTGAAACGAGGTGACGTTTTGGCTGTCTCCACTCACGTCTCTGTGACCGATACAATCGATGTATCGTTAACTATCCTTAGTGGGGTATCGCATGGAGTAAAACAGCGAATGGATGTGAAACTACATACAGGCACTTCTGAAGTAATGGGTAGACTGATATTTTTTGACCGTAATAAAGTAGAAGAAGAGGAAGATGCCATCCTTTGCCAGATTCGATTATCTGAACACATAGTGGTTAAACGAGGTGACCGTTTTATATTGAGAAGGCCGACTCCTGCAGAAACAATCGGAGGCGGCTGGATCATTAATCCGGAAGGCGAATCATACAGATTTGGATCTGAAACGATTGAAAAGCTTCGATCGATCATGGAAGGAACTGCTGAAGAGAGGATCTTGAAACTGCTCGAGAAACAAAAGAGTCTGACAGCAGGATGCATCCAAAAGGATGCATCCGTTACGGAAAGTGAACTTTCCTGTATTCTCAAACAGAATGACTGGATTGTATTGCGTTCTTCCAATGTGACGCATATCAGCATTATTGAGAGTTGTGAAAAAAGGATCTGCGAGTCACTCAGTAACTATCATGATCAAAATACTTTAGATAAGGGGATGAATAAGGGGGAACTGAACCAACTTCTGAAAGTTCCGGATGATGTGCTCTTTTATAGTATTGATCAGTTGCTGCAGAAGAATAGACTATCAATAGAACAAGGAGTCTTGAGTATTGACGGGTTCACCCCCCGCCTTCCCCTTCAATGGGAAAAAAGGTGCATGCAGATGCTTCGTTCCCTCAGGGAGGATGATTTGAATGTGAAAACAGTAGAAGAATATTTTCATGATGCAGGCATTCCTGAATCCCTTCGACAAGAATATCATCAATTTTTCGTACAAGAAAAATTGATCATTCCTTTGGACGAAAAGTATGCATATGCTTTTGAATCATTCATCCATGCAGCAGGTTTATTGAGGAAAAACACCGGACAAAGTTTTACTATTACTGAAGCAAAAGAGATACTGGGAATCTCACGGAAATATATGATACCTTTATTAGAAAGACTGGATAAAGAAGGCTGGACAGTCAGAATGAATGAAAAGAGGAAATGGATTTCTTCAGAAGAATAACATGGAGAAGTTTCTCCTATTATAAAATGTGGAATAAATGAATCCATATCGATGTATAACTTAATAAATATACGAGGTAAGAAAGTAGGAGACGTAAGATGCATGAATTATGGAGCGCATTCGGATGGGTGATCCCCATTCTTGCACTGATTACCATTACTTCTATTCTAGCCGTCTCCGTATGGAAAAAGAAAAAAGGCAAGGGCAGGTGGATGAACCTCCTTCCCGTTTTATTGCTGTCGATTTCCATTGGGGGGATTTGTTTGATCACACTCACTCCATTTCTCGGCGATGGAGGAGTAAACGGCGGATTAAAAGGCAATACCAATATGGAGCCATTTTCCAATCTGAAACTCAATCTTATATACCGCAATCATTTAGAGGTTCCTATCCGAAACTTATTAGCGAATGTCTTCCTGTTTGTGCCGTTCGCATTCTTTTCAAGCTGGTGGATGCGTCACCAGAGAGCGATCGTCTTGAAGGTTACGTTTCTCGGTGCACTCCTTTCATTCATTATCGAATTGACTCAATACTTTCTTCCCTTGGGAAGGTCAACGGATATTGATGATTGGCTGATGAATACATTGGGGTCTCTTATCGGCGGTATTTTTTTCATTATAGGAGGCTACTTTTACAGAGTGTGGAACTTAAATAGACGAAAACATAAATGAGTGAAGAGTGAAGTATAAACCGAAAGAGGTTTATACTTTTTTTGAATTTGAATTAGAAAAATATGTTAGTATGGAATAAGAAGAACCTTACGGATATTGCGGCAGCAAGTTTGAGGAGGGATGTCCATGAATGAAGAAAAACTATCTATCTTTGATGAAGATTATAATAGATTGGGAGAACGAACGCGACCGGAAGTCCATGCAAACGGGGATTGGCATGAAACGTTCCACTGCTGGTTCGCTCATTATGATGAAATCAGCGGAGAAGAATATATTTATTTCCAACTGAGGAGTGAACGAAAGAAAGATTACCCGGGGCTGTTGGATATTACTGCTGCTGGCCATATCTTATCTCATGAATTGATTGAAGATGGAGTAAGGGAAATTCATGAAGAATTGGGCATGGAAATCGCCTTCAATGAACTCTCTTTCGCGTGTATGATGAAGGAAGAATTGGTTGGAGACGGAATGATTGACCGTGAGTTAGCGAATGTTTACTTATACACGAAACCTGTTACTTTTGAAAGTTTTTCACTTCAACTAGATGAACTATCAGGCATCTTTCGTGTGACTCTCAGGAATTTTGAAAGGTTAATTTCCAATGAGCTTCAAGAGGTCCATTCAGAAGGATTCATGATCAATGAAGACTCTGAAAAAGAGTACATAAACAGAAACATATCAAAAAGGGACTTTGTCGCTCATCCGACATCCTATTTCAGAGAAATTATCACAAAGGTGAAGTTCGAGCTGATGGAAAAATAATTCAAGTTTCCCATGTTCATTTCCTCTTAAATCCACTATCATGGTAACTTCAGTATTGAATGCAGAATAAGGAGGAGAGTTGTGAACGGAACAGCACATATGGCAGCGGGAGCAGCTGCAGGATTTATCACAGCCAACTCAATGGGATCGGGCCTCAGCACGACTGCCGTTCTCGTCACAGTCGGGGGGATTTCAGGATTGATGCCGGATATGGATATCGATGGGAAACTCAGCAATAAAGTGACGTTTTCACATAAGATGATCAGGGCTGTGGCTCAAGTAATCGGTTTAATGATGATGGTTTACAGTTTCCTGCAAGAGCAGGGCCGTGAACAATGGATAGGGATAGGGTATGGGATAGGTATACTATTATTGTCAACAGTAATTACACAAAGAAGGATGTTGACATTTACGGGAGCTGGAGTGACTGCAGCTGGCTGGCACCTTAACGAAACCTGGTTGTGGCTGCTCGGGATATACATAGTAATTGCTTCGTTTGTTTCACACCGGAGCTACACTCATTCACTGCTTGGAATGATTTTTTTCGGATTCATTGCAAAATACTTTGAATCTTCATTGGCGATTGAAGGCATATTTGAAGCATGTATGCTTGGATACGCCAGTCACTTAGTGGGCGATATGAAGTTCCTTCCATTCAACAAAAGAGGTGTGAAGTTATTTCTGCCTTTTACCTCGAAGGAAATATAAAAGGTGTTGACCAATTTTTTTAGTTATTATAAAATATTGGAAATAAGAACATTACGTATGCAGTGATGAAGAAAAGTAAGCTGTTGAAACACTTCAGAGAGCTGATGGCCGGTGAGAATCAGTGTGGGAAAATAGTCGAATGGGCTTCTGAGCATCCAGGCCGAAATAAGAAAGCAGGTCATGGCGGAAAGTCTCACCGATACAAGAGACAGTGTATCGAGGTCAAATCCTCCTTACAGATAAGTGCGTTTGCGTCAGTAAACGAATGAAGGTGGCACCACGGGTTTCCCGTCCTTTTTAGGACGGGAGCCCTTTTTTGCGTTAAAGGACTGGGAGGAATGAACAATGAAAAGGCAAGTATTGACCGGTATCAAACCAACAGGCAGAGTCCATTTGGGTAATTATATCGGGGCTATTAAACCAGCACTGGAATTGGCTCAAGGCGAGGAATACCAATCTTCTTATTTTGTAGCAGATTATCACGGATTGACGAAAATACATGACAGGGAGGAAATGATGCAGTTCAGCCGGGGTATTGCCGCGACTTGGTTGGCTCTCGGACTGGATCCTGAGAAAGCAATCTTTTACAGGCAATCAGATGTTCCTGAGATATTTGAATTAAGCTGGATATTAGCCTGTTTTGCACCTAAAGGATTGATGAACCGGGCTCATGCATATAAATCCATTGTCGAGGAAAATGTGCAAACGGGAAGAGAATCAGATAACGGTGTGAATATGGGATTATTTACGTATCCGATCTTGATGGCTGCGGATATCCTTCTTTTCCAAACTGAAATTGTTCCAGTCGGCAGGGATCAAATTCAGCATGTTGAGATCGCAAGGGATATAGCTGAAAGCTTTAATCATACTTATGGTGAAACGTTCACACTCCCTCAGTATGTCATTGAAAAAGAAACTGCTGTTCTCCCTGGATTGGATGGACGTAAAATGAGTAAAAGCTATAATAATACCATCCCATTATTTGAGGAACCGGCAAAACTGAAAAAACTGATCAATAAGATCAAAACAGATTCCAGCCCGCCTGAGGCGCCGAAGGATCCTGATGATTCCATCATCTTTTCGTTATATAAAGAATTTGCGACAGAAATTCAAACCGAAGAAATGAGAAATTGCTTCCTATCAGGAATCGGATGGGGAGAAGCCAAGAAAGAGCTTTATGAAGTCATGAGTTTACATTTGGATGAGCCGCGTGAGAGGTATAACGCGTTAATGGCATCCCCTGAAAAGCTTGATGAAATATTACTCCATGGAGCAGAAAAAGCAAGAAAGAAAACAAGACCTTTCTTGGAAGAGGTCAAAATGAAAATAGGAATCATACATCCTTGAATATAAAATAAAAGGGGCTGGGACAAAAATGTTTTAGTCTAAGTAAACCCGCACTAATTTGCATTATAGGAGGTAAATTAGTGCGGGTTGTTATTAGTTATTGTTCAAATGTACGTTTTAATTTTTAGTTTGTTCCAGCGGTTGATTGGAGTGCAAGACGAAGACTCCTGCGGGAAGAGTAGCTTAAGTGAGACCCCGCCGCAGGAGCGAACGCAACGAGGAGCTCACGGGCTACCCGCGGAAAGCGAAGTCTTGCACGGAAATCAATAGGGTGATTAAAGGCTATGTCTTTAGGCAGTGGTTTGTTAGTGTTGTCCCAGATTTTTTTATTGGATTTTTTACGGTTTTAAGATCACTTTAATATTGCCGTCCTCTTTCTTATCAAAAATATCATAACCCTTTGCAGCTTCATCAAGCGGTAAACGATGAGTAATGATATCGGTTGGGTCAAATTCGTAGTTTTCTATCATATCATACAATTTTGGCATAAGGTGTATGACAGGAGCCTGTCCCATTTTGATGGAGACATTCCTGCTGAAGAAGTCTCCCAATGGGAAGCGATTAGCCTCTGTGCCATAAACGCCTGTCAATTGTACTGTCCCGAATTTTCTGACTGCCTGTGATGCGGTTTTAATCGGACTGATGGTTCCGAATTGATTATCAAAATCTGATCCGAATGTCTCCTCAGGAGGGACGGTACCATCCATTCCTACACAGTCTATGACCACATCAGCGCCTCCTTTTGTATATTCGTGCAGGACGGATCCGATTTCCGGGGTCTCTTTGAAATTATATATTTCAGCACTGTTTGTACGTTTGGCATGATTCAGTCGGTGTTCAACCTGATCGACAGCAATGACGCGATTGGCACCTTTTAATTTGGCAAACTTCTGAGCCATCAGTCCGATTGGGCCGCTCCCAAGAACAATGACAGTGTCCCCTTCTTTCATTCCGCTGTTTTCAACGCTCCAATATGCTGTAGGTATAACATCCGATAGGAAGAGCACACTTTCGTCATCGAGGTTGCTGGACTCAGGTACTTTAAACGACGTAAAGTCCGCATAGGGCACTCGAAGGTACTCTGCCTGTCCGCCTGGATAGCCTCCCATCATTTCAGTAAATCCAAAAAGCCCTCCTATTTCCCCATGGGGATTGGAATCATCACACTGACTTTCCATCTGGTTCTTGCAGAAGAAACACTCTCCACAGCCAATATTAAATGGGATGACGACACGGTCCCCTTTTTTAAGACTTTTCACTTCAGATCCTACTTCCTCGACAATTCCCATAGGCTCATGTCCCACGACATAATCTCTTTCCGGTTCGATACCGCCGTGGTACAGGTGAAGATCTGAACCACAGATTCCACTTGCTGTGATACGGACAATCATGTCGGTATTTTCTTGGATATATGGGGTTTCAACTTCTTTAACCACCATTTTTTCTTTTCCTTGGAACGTTACACCTTTCATACAAAACACATCCTAATCAAGTATTTCTATACATATAGACTTGCTGAAGGTGAATTAAACATTTACTTCTCTATCAGCTCGTCAATATTTAATTTCACTTTGCTTAAATATAACTCTATAATTCATTGCAAATGGCAAAGTATTCATAATTTTCATTGACAACTAATAAAGTATGGTGTAAGTTATGAAGAAGTGATTTCAGCAAGTGATTGATGGATTTAATAAAACCGAATAGATTCTTATCCAGAGAGGTAGAGGGACTGGCCCTATGACACCTCAGCAACCAGCATGGCGCATGGTGCTAATTCCAGCAAGTTGAATTCAACTTGAACGATAAGAGGGAGAATGAACGATAGAAGCCTTCTTATTTTGATAAGAGGGCTTTTTGTTTTTTACCCCTTTTCGTATAAAAAAGAGAAAAGGAGCTGCAAAGTTGAAAAACCATATCGATACAATTCTCGTTCAATCCGGAAATCGTACGGACGCAGTGACAGGGGCGATCAGTCCCGCCATTCAATTGTCAACGGCTTATGAACACAAGGGAATAGGACAGTCAACCGGATTTGATTATTCCCGCACTGGAAATCCTACAAGGGCCATTTTAGAAGATACACTAGCTAAGCTGGAGGAGGGACAAAGAGCTTTGGCGTTCAGTTCCGGGATGGCAGCCATACAAGCGGTGCTGAATTTATTCTCGACTGGTGATGAATTGATTGTTTCACAGGATCTATACGGAGGAAGCTATCGATTATTTCTTCAGTTCGAAAAACAATATGGCATCAAGTTTCATTTCATTGATATCCGTGATGAAAGCCGGGTTATGGAGAAACTGAACGGAAGAACCAAGGCGATATTCCTGGAAACGCCAACCAATCCATTGATGAATGAAATCAGTATTTCATCCGTTTCCTCCATTGCTAAAGAGTACAAACTTTTGCTGATTGTAGACAACACGTTTTATACCCCGATTCTGCAGAAACCGATTACAGCAGGGGCTGATATCGTCGTTCACAGTGCTACGAAATATTTAGGCGGACACAATGATGTTCTTGCGGGAGCAGTCATCGTCAAGAGTGAGGAGTTGGGGGAGAAGCTCTTTATTATTCAGAATTCGATCGGTGCCGTCCTTTCACCTTTTGATAGCTGGCTTCTTCTTCGCGGTATGAAAACACTAAGTTTACGAATGGCCCGGCATGAAGAAAATGCAAGGGACATTTCAGAATACCTTGTAAATCATGATTGTGTGACGGATGTGCTGTATACGGGTAAAGGCGGGATGTTGTCATTCCGTATCTCAAGGGAAGAGTGGGTTGGACCATTCCTGCAGAAGCTTAAGGTCATCACATTTGCTGAAAGTCTTGGAGGGGTTGAAAGTTTTATTACGTATCCGGCTACCCAGACACACTCGGATATACCTGAGACAGAAAGGAACAGGCTTGGAATATGTAATCGGCTTTTGCGCTTTTCAGTAGGAATTGAACATGTGGATGATATCATCCGGGACTTGGAGAATGTATTTAATCAGCTAAAAGGAGAGGTGCTTATTAATGGGTGAAAAAACGTATTCACGGCAAACATCCCTGCTTCATTCTCATGGATACGATGCACATACTGGAGCGGTTTCAACACCTCTCTATCACGCTACCACTTTTCATCAGAGTGATTTCGACCAGTTTGGCTCCTATGATTACAGCCGTTCAGGAAATCCTACCAGAGAAACTCTGGAAGAGACGATTGCTGAGCTGGAGGGCGGTATAAAAGGCTTTGCTTTTTCTTCGGGGATGGCAGCGATTTCCACTAGTTTCCTGATACTCTCCAAGGGGGATCACGTTCTTATATCTGAGGAAGTATATGGAGGCACTTATCGATTAATTACTGAGGTGTTAAACCGGTTTGGTATTCAGTTCTCCTTTGTTGACATGAGAGATCTTCATGAAGTGGCTCGATCAATCAGACCAAACACGAAAGTAGTATATATCGAAACACCCTCAAATCCATTATTGAACATAACTGATATCGAAGGAATCGTAAAGCTGGCCAAAGCCAATGACTGCTACACCTTTTTAGATAATACGTTCATGACACCGCTGCTGCAAAGACCTCTATCAATTGGTGTTGATGTGGTTCTGCATAGTGCGACAAAGTTTCTTGCCGGCCACAGTGACGTGCTTGCAGGACTCGCCGTGACGGGAAACGAAATCATTGCAGAACAGCTGACATTCCTGCAGAATTCCTTTGGTGCAGTACTTGGTCCGCAGGACAGCTGGCTTTTACTAAGGGGCTTGAAGACACTGCATGTCCGGCTGAAGCAATCTTCAGAAAGTGCATTCAAAATTGCCCGATTCCTGGAGAAGAGAGAAGAAGTGGAAGAAGTATATTACCCGGGACTAAGCTATCACAAAGGACACGAAATCCATGTCCGCCAGGCAGAAGGACCTGGTGCTGTGTTATCTTTCCGTTTGAAAGGTGTAGAAGAAGTCAGAAGATTGAGTAGGGAAGTGAAGATCCCGGTGTTTGCTGTAAGCCTTGGTGCTGTTGAATCCATTCTTTCTTACCCGGCAAAGATGTCACATGCATCTATGCCGCAGCCGGAAAGGGAGCGGCGGGGTATTACAGACGGTCTCTTGAGGTTATCGGTTGGACTGGAAGACACAGATGAGTTAATCGAGGATCTGCGGCAGGGATTGAATTCAATCAGGATAAGATCGGCACCTGATAGAATCATTCACCTATAAAGGAGGGATAATATGAAACC
>NZ_JABMCR010000105.1 GCF_013179555.1 Bacillus haikouensis | reverse complement strand
GATGTTTACATGAATAAAGAACTAACTGTTCATACTGAGATTTTAATTGATGCACCAACTGCTAATGTATGGGAGATTCTTGTTAATCCTAAGTACGTAGCTCAATGGGATGAACTACCTGAAGGTTACCCCCAGGAACGTATGACCACTGGAAGTAAGGTGGTATGGGATCTTCCAAATGGTGAGCAGTCCATAACAAAATTGATTAAAGCGGATGAAGAGACTGAATTAGTGATCGCGCTTTACGGTACAGGATGGGAATTGAAACCTGATGAAGGAGACGTTGCCTATCATTACAATCTCCGAGCTGAAGGTGACAAGACGTTACTGGAAATAAAGATTGGCGATTTCTCTCTTATTAAAGATGGGCAAATGTATTACGAGGCGTCAGTAGAATTTGCCGATATCTCCAAAACAATCATTAAAGAACTTGCAGAAAGTCTGTAACCAGTAAGAAAGACAGATGTCACAGGTTGATTGCCAGACTACTGCTCCATGGAAACAGGCTCGGAGTTTACGTTCAATAGCCAAGAAAAAAGTTTAAGGTTAAATTCATTCTTTGAAGGTCGGTTCAACACAGGCAAAAGAGCAAACAAAGATCGTTTGCTCTTTTAATAGCTATAAAATGTGGTTTAGTTATTTTGCTTAGTCTATATAAGTCAGATACTGTCTGCTTATCGCTTATAACCTGGCTGATACGCTCCAGCAACTCCTTGTGATGGAGAGCCATTCCCCTGTCCCGGCCATGACCCTGGCCCTGACCCTGGTCCTGGCCCTGGTCCAGGTCCAGGCATATAAGCTCCCGCCACACCTGGTCCCATATTGAAGTTTTGATTTGTTGAAACATTTTCAGCCGATTGAGTGTGTGGAAAATAGTGTTGGTTTTGAATATTCGTATGGTTGACGTTTGTTGTATGGGATGGATGGATATGAGGCTGGACGACAGTATTATAAGTGTGCTGCGTACAACATTTAGTCGGATGAACAATAGCCGGTAATACTTTAGATGGTTGTTGACATTTCCAACGCATTATAAATTCTCCTTTCGATATCGTTTTAAATGACCTATCTGTATCAATATATGTAGGACAAACATCTAACTCTTGGACTAATACCTATTATCTAAAAAACTGTATTTCCATATAGATTGAAAAAGAGCCTGGGACAAAAGTGTTCAAGTCCAAATAAAACCCGAACTAATTTGAATTTAAGGGTTCAAGAGTTCGGGTTTTTATTCGTTTGTTCATATGTCCATTTTGTTTTCAGCTTATTCCAGCGGTTGATTGGAGTGCAAGACGAAGACTCCTGCGGGAAAAGTAGCTTATTAGAAAAGCGGAAGGGCTTTGCTCAGAGGCGGGTGGCATAAATCGAATCGTCCTGGAAGGCGCACTTTGCCTTCTTGGTCGGTTTGGCTTATGACATGTGCCTCTAAGCCCTGCAGCTATACAAGTAAGACCCTATAGGAGACGAACGCGACGAGGAGGCTCACGGGCTGCCCGCGGAAAGCGAAGTCTTGCGCGGAAATCATTAGCGGTATTTAAAGTCGACACTTAAAATGTTCGCCTTTAGGTAGTTGTTTCTTAGTTTTAACTCAGCCTCTTTTTTTCTTATTTAATAAACGACCAGATATAACCATTTAAACATTGAATGTAAACCCTTCCTGACTAACAGGATTGAGAAGTAACCGGGGATAGAAGAAAGTAAACGTTTGCATTTGAATGTAATGATGCGGTAAAATGAGAATAACTCTATTTGGATAGAAAGGATACAGGAGAACACGTATGCCAACATTTACTTTGTAATGATCAATAAATTGGATAGCATCACCCTCAAAAAAACAAATGTTTTTTTCTCAGGGGGTAGTATGCCCATTTTTCTCATTACAAAGGAACCAAGCAACCCTGTAGTCTCGATGCGATAGGAGGTCCTTGTATAGGATCTCCTTTTTTGTTTTTTCAATTTTATGTTATATGCGCTGCAAGTTATCCAAATAGATGCTTGTGTTCCTTTATCTTATAAAGAGGTGAAGGATTAAATGTTAAATATGACTTTCCACTGGAAACTTTCTCAAATACAAGAACGAACTGTAAAGAAGCACTGTAAAATGTGCGGCAATATATCCGTTTTCACGGACACCAATGTGCAAAGGCATAACGCGAACGGAAAAAGTATATACAAATATGCGATCTATAAATGCGAAAAAAATCATACCTGGAACAAAAAGTTAGCTATTTATAAATCGTTCTCAGAGCATGTAACTGAGGGTGAGGAGCAGACAGAAGAATCATCCATTATGCCAGCCATTCCCATAACCAGCTTAACTGAGCAAGGAGTAAAGGTGGTCCACATTGTACTGGATGATGTGATAGGGAAACATCGAATTGATAAAGTGCTTGCAAACCAAATTGAGGACTGGACTCGATCACAGATCATGGAAAAGATTGAAAAAGGAACGATACAAATAAATGAACAAGTCATCAAACCAAGTACACGATTGTCAAAGGGAAAACGCATTTCCATTTTCATTTGATGAAAAACGTTTAGCAGCAATTGTGAATAGGGACTGATATATAAAATATGGAGGTGAAACAGATGGTGATAAGGGGATAGGCAGCCTCCTGAAATAGATGTTGTTTTAATCTTAGGAGGCTGACTTACTATTTAGGAGTGGTAAAAACGATGAAGCAAAACAAGTATGATAATGTGAATTTCTTTTCTGAATATAAAAAAATGGCACGTTCAGTCCAAGGCCTTGAAGGCGCGGGAGAGTGGCATGTATTAAAAGCTCTCTTACCCGAACTCCGAGATAAACGTGTACTTGATTTGGGATGCGGTTTCGGTTGGCATTGCCGGTATGCCCGTGAACAAGAAGCAAGGTCTGTGATTGGGGTAGACTTATCTGATAAGATGCTTCAACAGGCTCGTGAAATGACAAATGATGAATTAATTTCATACATTAAAATGCCAATTGAAGACATCCATTTTTCGGACTCTCCATTTGATGTGGTCATTAGTTCATTGGCTTTTCACTATATTCAGTCGTTTGAATCAATCTGTAAGAAGGTCTATGATAGTCTGAAACCTGGTGGTTCTTTTGTATTTTCAGTTGAACATCCAGTTTTCACTTCACGAAATGAACAAGATTGGTATTATGATGACAAAGGAAACCGCCTGCATTGGGCAGTTGACAATTATCAACAGGAAGGTTTGCGTGAGACATCATTCCTAACTGAAAACGTTATAAAATATCATCGTACATTATCTACGTACATCAATGACTTAATCAGTGCCGGTTTTAATATAAGGGCGGTCAAGGAGCCGATTCCATCTGAGGAAATGTTAAAAAGTATTCCTGAAATGAAAGATGAACTCCGCAGACCTATGTTCCTGCTAATCTCAGCAGAAAAGTAAATATTTTTTATACGCCCCTCCGCTCCTTCGGGATCAGGGGCGTTTTTCTTATTCCGTGCAAGACGAAGACTTCCTCGGAAATCATTAGCAGTGGTTTTATAGTTTTGTCCCAGACTCTTTATCTCCAGCATAATTTGATGATGTACTGGAATGGGTGAGTATGCAGTCCAATACTCTTTCTGTAAAGGGCATAAAGTAATTAAGTATCAGCCCACCTAAACAAACCGTTAACAATGTGCCAACTCCAATTGGTCCATTTACGATCATTGCCATGATCAAGAATACGAAGTAAATGAATGTTCTCGAGTAAAATATATTTGTTCCAGTTAATTCTTGCAGGATTAATGTTAATCGGTCAATTGGAATCGGTGCGAAATTTGTGTGTAAATACGTTGCAGTGCCTAATCCTATAAAAACCAAGCCAATCCCCAAACAAACAACTTTGCTGTACCATAGTTCAGGCGTTATCAAATTGTGCAAAATAAAAAGCCACATATCAATACCAATCCCCGTTATGAATGCTGTTAACAATCCCAAAACTTCTGGTCTTTGTCTTTTTAAAAGCGAATTACAACCTATCAGAATGAAAGCCAGTATGATTTCCCAGCTTCCCACAGTTAGCCCCGCATTTATGGACAGTCCTACCAAAAGGGCATCAAAAGGTGAAGTTCCGAGATCTGATTGTATAGTGAATGATACACCAAGGGTCACTGTTAAAATTCCTGCTGCATAAAAAAATATTTCACTTAATTTGCCCCCTTTATTTTGCTTTTTATTGCAAATACAACAAAAACAGGTTATATTTACTATATGCTAAAATTATTGCATTTACAACAAAAAGTAGTAAGGAGGCAATCATGAAAGAAATCCTTCGTGAAATTGGAATGATCGCACGTGCTTTAGATTCTATTAGTAATATAGAATTTAAAGAATATGACCTTACAAAAGGGCAGTATTTGTACCTTGTGCGAATATGTGAAAACCCTGGAATCATTCAAGAAAAGTTAGCTGAATTAATAAAAGTAGACAGAACAACAGCAGCTCGTGCTATTAAAAAACTTGAAATAAACGGCTTTATTGAAAAAAGAGACGATCAACTTAATAAAAAAATTAAGAAACTCTTTCCAACAGATAAGGGAAAACATGTATATCCATTTATAAAAAGAGAAAATGATTACTCCAATGATGTCGCATTAGATGGATTTTCCGAAGAAGAAGTCGAAAACATATTTCATCTTCTGCAAAGAGTAAGGAAAAATGTAGAAGTCGATTGGGAATTTGTAAAAAAGGGGAACAAGAGAAATTACTGAAATCCATAAAGGAGTGAAATAGTATGATGACGATAAAAATAGAAAAATGTACGCTTAAAGACTCACACCAACTTCAAGAAGTTAGTTGTGAAACATTTAGTGAGACTTTCAAAAATCAGAATACAGCCGAAAACATGAACGCCTATTTGGAAAAGGCATTCAACCTGCAGCAATTGGAGAAAGAATTATCTAATCCTTCATCTCAGTTCTTTTTTATTTACTTAAGTAATGAGCTCGCTGGATATTTAAAGATCAATCTTAACGATGCTCAATCTGAAGAAATGAGTGACGAATATCTGGAGATTGAGAGGATCTATATAAAGAGCCACTTTCATCACCTTGGGCTGGGTAAATCTCTCCTGAATAAAGCAACAGACCTCGCTATGGAATTCAGCAAGAAGAAAATCTGGCTGGGCGTATGGGAGAAGAATGAAAATGCTATTGCGTTTTATAAGAAACTGGGTTTTGTTCAAACTGGATCCCACTTTTTTTATATGGGTGATGAAGAACAAATGGACATTATAATGACTAAAAGTTTAGGGTAAGGAGATCTATCCACCCCCTTGACAATAAAGACAAACTCTATTATCTTTATAAAAAACTTACTACACACTCAATTCGTATAACTCCAATAATATGGTTTGGAGGTCTCTACCAGGAACCAATAAATCCTGATTACGAAGAAGATACAAACATTTTATTTGTATTTTCTTCGTAATCAGGATTTTTTTTTGATAATAGAGGAGGTACAACAATGAATTTTTCTGTAATGCCTAAAATTGAGCTTCACTGCCATTTGGATGGGAGTGTCAGACCCGGGACGATCATTGATATCGCAAAGAGAGAAGGGATCAGTATACCTTCCTTTGATAGGGAAGAGATTAAAGAAGAACTGATTGCCCCGTTAGACTGCAAATCTTTAGATGAATATTTAAAGAAATTTTCCATCCCTAATGCAGTCATGCAGTCAAAAGGAAATCTAAGGAGAATTACCTTTGAGCTTTTTGAAGATGCTGCAATGGAAAATGTGAAATATATGGAGGTTCGATTTGCCCCATTACTTCATACGCGAATGGGATTATCTGTAGAAGAAATCATTCAAAGCGTGATAGAGGGTATGAAAGAGGCCGAAGAACAATTTGATATTAAAGGAAATATCATCTTGTCATGTATGAGAACGATGTCGGTGGAGAGTGCTTTTGAGGTCGTCGAAAGAGGTAAGAAATTCCTTGGGAAAGGGGTTGTCGCGATTGATTTGTGTGCTTCTGAAGAAGAAGGTTTTTGCGGTAAGTTCATAGAACCAATCGCATTGGCCAGAGAATATGGCTACAGAGTCACGATCCATGCCGGTGAAACGGGCATCGGGACAAACGTCCTCGAAGCTGTTGAATGGCTGGGTGCTGAAAGGATTGGACACGGTGTATTCATTAAAAACTGCCCTGAAGCTTATAATCTTGTAAAGGAAAAACAGATCGTGCTTGAAATGTGTCCAACAAGCAATATCCAAACAAAAGCAGTAAACCACTTTAGTAATCATCCAATCTGCGATTTTCAAAGGGACGGGATAAAAGTAACCGTTAATACGGACAACAGAACGGTATCAGACACTACGATGGCGAAGGAATGTGATTTAGTCTGTACTGAATTTGCCATGAGTGATGAAGAGTATAAACAGATCTACATGAATAGTGTGCAAGCCTCGTTTGCAAAGGAGAAGACAAAGGAAAAACTGATGAAATATCTACTGGATATCTAAACGTTTAGTGTGGAATCCGCATCAGGTTCTATGTGTAAGTGTTATGGGGGGATTTGAGGAGGCTGACCTAACCGCCCGCAGTAAGTGAAGTCATGCAGGAAATCAACAGAGGTATTGAAAGCCCGTCTATTCCGGGATCGTTCGTCTTTAAAGTGTCATGTTTTAGCTGTGTCCCCGCCTCGTTTTTTTGGGAGTCGAATTGCGATTGAAATTATAACTATTAACAGTGTGCTTTTTCATATATACTTTATTTATTCTCTATAAACTACAGGAAGTGTTTAATGATGATTGATGATTTAAAATCAGATTGCAAGAATTGCTTTGGATTGTGCTGCGCAGCATTGCCTTATGCAGAATCAGCAGATTTTCCATACAATAAAGACGGAGGTGAACCTTGCCGGCATTTAGGTTCAAGCAATTTGTGCTCGATACATGACGAGTTAAGAGAACAGGGCTTTCGTGGTTGTGTGTCTTATGAATGTTTTGGTGCCGGTCAGCATGTTTCACAGAATATTTATAAGGGTGGGGACTGGCGTGAAGACGCAAAACGTGCTGAAGAAATGTTTGACGTATTCCCTCGTGTCCAGCAATTGCATGAAATGCTCTGGTATCTGAAACAAGCTCTTGCCTTAGAGGAAACCCGGTCATTGCATCCCAGTCTTCAAAACATGTACGAAGAAACGGTTGAGCTAACCATAAAAACACCTCAGGAGATAGCAGAAATAGATATTGTCGCCCATCGAAGCAATGTGAATGCGCTGTTGATAGAGACAAGCAAATTGTATCGCGCAGACCTTATGAATAAGACTAAAAAGAAAAGAAAAAAGAAAGGCTTGGATTACTTGGGAGCAGACCTGAAAGGGTTGGATTTACAAGGTGAAGATTTTAGAGGAACACTGATGATTGCAGCTAATTTAAGCCATAGTAATTTGAGGAAGGCTGATTTTATTGGTGCAGACCTCAGAGACGCAGAGTTAAGTGGTGCTAACTTGAAAGAAGCTCTTTTTCTAACACAATCCCAAATCAATTCCGCAAGGGGGGATAACGGCACCCAAATCCCCGGCTATCTGGAAAAACCAAGCCATTGGTTGAACTAGAGGACTCCCATGCAGTTTTGATTGATAAGAGATTTTACAAGCTTCATAGAAAATGTTCAGTTTATTTGGTATATTTAGTTCAAAACTGATGGGGGGAATAGAATTGAAGAAAGTTCATTCGTTTGCTAAATCGGTTCATACCTCATGCAAAGCCTGATGGAATGCGATACTTTGTATGAGGATAATATGAAATCGCGATAAGTAAAATACATTCTATTACATTAGGCTTTGCACCTTATTTATAAAAAATCAATAAGGGGCCATCAAAATGAGCTATGTCAAAGCCAATCACATTTTACCTGAAGACCTGTTAAAGGAGTTACAAAAGTACGTGCAAGGAAAGACCCTGTATATCCCTAAAGAAAAATGTAATCATCAAGAATGGGGCTCTCGTTCCGGAGAGAGAAAGAGAATAGATCAAAGAAATCGACGTATTAAAGAGCAGTTTAATTCCGGCACAACCATTATACAGTTGGCTAATGACTATTTCCTTTCCACAGAAACGATAAAAAGTATTGTATACTCCAAAAAATAATGAGTAAAAACTAACGATCTCCTTTGAGGTGGTTAGTTTTTTTATGGTGACTTTTAGTAGTAAAAATAATTGCTATATAATCTCGTTCAGAATTCACTTACTATTAAGATAGTTAGGCGAATCCAGACTGTATATAGTTCTGGATAAGAATGGAGGAATCACGTTGAACGAGAACATGGAACTAAAAAAGATAATCGATGAAAGTAGTCATAAGGTTGGTTTGTCTGGAGTTGTTTATGTAAAGAAAGGGAACGTAGTCGTATCAGAAAGTGCTTATGACTATGCCAATAGAGTTGAAGAATTGCCTAATACGATCCATACCCGCTTTGGGATAGCTTCAGGTTGCAAGCTGTTTACAGCAATAGGAATTTGTCAACTAGTTGAAAAGGGTGTGCTCTCTTTTGATACTCCTTTAAAGGAATGCCTGGATATTCATTTTCCTCATTTTAGTAAGTCCATTACCATACACCATTTATTAACTCATACTTCCGGAATACCGGATTACTTTGATGAAGAAATAATGGATGATTATGAAGACTTGTGGAAGGAAAAGCCGGTTTATCACATGAAGTCGCTAAAAGACTTTTTACCGCTTTTTCAATCTAATAAGATGAAGTTTGAACCAGGTGAAAGATTTCACTATAATAATGCCGGTTATATCCTTTTGGGATTGATCATCGAACAACAAACAAATAAAGGTTTTGCTGATTATATTGAATCAGAAGTATTTCAGAAGGCAGATATGGAGAGATCAGGTTATTTTTCAATGGATGAACTTCCTCGTAACACGGCAATGGGATATATACACAACAAACAGGAGAATACATGGAGAACAAACATATACTCTATCCCGGCAAAAGGCGGTTCTGATGGCGGTGCATTTACAACGGCTCCCGATATGATCAAGCTTTGGGAATCATTATTTGACTTTACATTATTAAATGAGGATACGACACGGAAATTATTAACTCCCCATGTACTTGTAAAGGGAGAAGTTCACTACGGTTATGGCATATGGATGAATAAAAAGAATGAAGACATTTATAAATATCATGTGATGGGCTATGATCCCGGGGTGAGTTTTCGAGCATCAATCTATCCTGATATTCATTTAAAAGTGGTCATTCCATCTAATAATGAATCTGATCCTTTTGATATAACAAAAGCAATCGAAGATTATTTTTTAAATTGAATTGAAAATCGGGGCAGAACTTGTACAGGGAAAGTGATCCTGTCATCATCTGTCCATAAAAAATGGGTTAACAAATATATTGGCTGACTCTATAACTGGAGAGGACAATAGCTGAAGATCAGTCAGGATCTTCAGCTATTTCTAATTACTGAAACTTTATTAAGTAACACCCGAAAGTCATGTAAGGGTGGTGGGCGCAGGGGGAATTGCAGTTGCACCAGCTCTTGGTTTATTTGATAAAAAAGAAAAATCAAAGAATTAATCCAGCTTACGTAAATTAGTCTTTCTTAATAGCTGCCAACCCCGAGGCAGCTTTTTTAGTTGCAGTTTTTGGCTTTCTCAGTAGTGATCACTTAGGTTATCAAACATATTTAGTATTTCTCTGCACATATTGTATATATTGATAATAGTATGATAACTATAATATTACCTTGACTGTCATAGTAATATAATGCATAATGTAAATATGGAGGTGGTTCTTTGAGCAAGAACAAAATCACATCCGACCTGCTGCGCGGCCATACCGATACGATGATTTTAAGGCTTTTATCCGAAGCTGATCGTTACGGTTACGAAATTGTTAAGGTCATTGCCGAACGGTCGGACGGAAAATATGAGTTAAAGGAAGCGACAATGTACTCAAGCGTTCGCCGACTTGAAGCAGATGGTGATATTGAGTGGTACTGGGGCGATGGATCTCAGGGAGGACGGCGTAAGTATTTCAGGATTACCGAGAAAGGTAAATCCACCTACGTCAACAACAAAAGCAATTGGGAGTATGCAAAGCGTGTACTCGATAACTTATTATAAGGAGATGTTTGATATGAACGAGAAATTAAATCAATACGTGGCCGGCGTTTTTGCACGTTATGATGGGATAAAAAGTGTCGACGAATTAAAGGCTGATCTGCTTGCCGATTTACAGGAGCGGTTCCTCGAGCTAAAGGAAGAAGGAAAAGACGATGAAACAGCCTTTGAGATGACAGTTGACAGCATCGGCGACATCGAACAGACGGTGCAGGAGGTTGCGAACCTCTCCCGATCACTGGAGCGTCAGGTGCTGACAAACTTCAGTTCGAGCAATTTATCAAATAGTGACTTTGCGGGTGTTACCGCACATAAAGGAGAATTCAAAGGGAGCGCATTGCGGGGTTCGGACTTTGAAGGCTCGGATCTGACCGGCAGCTCATTTAAGAGCAGCGATGTGCGTGAAGCCAATTTCGACAGGGCCAATCTGACAGACTGCACCTTCTCTACCCTGGATCTTACGGATTCAAGCTTCAACAAATCAACCCTTGTGCGTACAGACTTCAGTAAATCCGGGCTGAATGGAGTCAAGTTCAAAGGGGTAACACTGACCGATGTCAAGCTGACCGTGACCGACCTTAGAAAAACAATCTTTGATCATTGTGTTTTTGACGGTGTGGACTTCACATTCTCTGACCTGAGGGGACAGTGCTTCGACGGACTTACCTTCATTGGTGTTAAGTTTGACAAGGCGGCACTGAACGACGTTACTTTTAAGGGCGCGACACTTAAGAATGTATCTTTCAAGGGTGGTACCTTTTCTAAGAAATATTACCGTGCCATTAAAACGATCAGCTTTGATGGTGCCATGATGGATAAGTTGACCTATGCTGCTCTCAAAGGGATAGAAGCTGATGTATCAAAAGTTACTGTGATATAAGGGGGAGAAGAGCATGCAAAACACATCCATTCAAGTAAGCGGATTGCAAAAATCATACAAGAATCTACATGTATTAAAGGGGGTAGATTTCGAGGTTGAAAGTGGCAGCATTTTCGCCCTCCTCGGCTCCAACGGCGCAGGTAAAACCACGATTGTCAAAATCCTCACCACGCTGATGAAACCGGACGCTGGGACCGCCTTCGTAAACGGGTTCGACGTTGTTTCAAAGGCCGGCAATGTGCGGCAGTCCATCAGCTTGACCGGGCAATTTGCCGCGGTGGATGAGGTTTTAACCGGGCGGGAAAATCTTATCATGATTGCCAGGCTGCGACATCTTCATCATCCGCGCCAGGTTACGGATGATTTGCTGAGACGCTTCGGTTTGACGGATGCTGCTGACCGGAAGACGTCCACTTATTCAGGCGGTATGCGGCGGAGACTCGATATTGCCATGAGCCTTGTGGGGAAACCGGAGATCATTTTCCTCGACGAACCGACCACCGGGCTTGATCCCGAGGCACGCATTGAGGTTTGGAAGATCGTTAAAGAACTGGCTGAAAACGGCACGACTGTTTTCTTGACCACACAGTATTTGGAGGAAGCTGAACAGCTTGCTGATCGAATCGCCATTCTGCATGAGGGGAAAGTGATCGCCAATGGGACAATGGAGGAACTGAAAAAGCTGCTCCCGCCGGCAAAGGTGGAATACGTCGAAAAACAACCTTCATTGGAGGAGATATTCCTCGCAATCACTAGAAAGAAGGAGGAAAAATAAAAATGAATACACACTTTTTCAGTGACATGGGTGTTATGCTTGGACGTTCCATGCGTCATATTTTGCGAAGTATGGACACGATCATTACGGTCACCATCATGCCGATTGGTTTTATGCTGCTGTTCGTATATGTGTTTGGCGGAGCGATCCAAACCGGTACGGATAATTATGTGAACTATCTTATGCCCGGAATACTGCTGATCGCGATTGCAAGTGGGATATCGTATACGGCTTACCGCCTGTTTTTAGATATGCAGCGGGGGATATTTGAGCGGTTCCACTCCATGCCGATTGCGCGTTCCACCGTCCTGTGGGGGCACGTATTGACCTCATTGGTATCCAACTCCATTTCTGTTGTCGTCATCATTCTTGTTGCTCTCATGATGGGCTTTCGCTCATCAGCGGGGATCCTGTCATGGCTCGCCGTTGCCGGTATACTTGCACTGTTTACTCTTGCCTTGACTTGGATTGCGGCGGTTGCCGGACTAACAGCAAAATCGGTGGATGGAGCCAGTGCCTTTTCCTATCCGTTACTCTTCCTTCCGTTTATCAGTTCAGCGTTTGTACCGACCGAATCGATGCCGTCCGGAGTTCGCGCCTTTGCCGAAAATCAACCGGTAACGTCAATTGTGGAATCCATTCGCAAGCTCCTATCAGGTCAGCCTGCGGGTAATGATATATGGGTTGCTCTTGCTTGGTGTGTTGGCATTATGCTCGTTGCATATATCTTTGCGATGAGGGTGTATAAAAAGCGGGTATAAAAAAGATAAATTCCGTTTAAGGGTGCATGACCTATAGAATGACAATAGAAATGTCCTGAGAATTGGTGCAGGGCGTTTTTTTTATATGTAATAAAATAAATAACTTGATTTTAATTGACTGATATAATACAATTCAAATCGTAATGGTTACGATTTAATTCAATGGGGAAAAGGAGTATTTGAAGTTCATTATAGGTGGTGGAATCATGGCCGGATACAATGATAACAGAGTGGGGAGGGCAAAAGGATTCGGCATAATTTTGCTTCAGGAGACATAATCTTGGGCCGTAAAAAGCAAATGCGGGACCGATCAACGAGAAACGGCAGATGCAGATATGGTAAGAGACAAAAATAAGAATAACATTAGGATGGACAGCACTATTAATCGTAACTACATACAAAAATAAGAACGAAACAATCCTGATGATTTACTAAGTCTATAAAGCAGACATACATTCCATTGAACATATTTTTTTAGAGTTTAAATCGTAATCATTTCGTTTTGAAGGCAGATCATATAATTGGAGGAGAAAAAATGTTTAAGAGAATAGTAGGTTGTCTAAGTTTAGTAACTCTTATTGTAGGTGCAGCAGCCTGTGGTAATGTGGAGACAAATAGCAATGAAGATAACAATGATTCAATGAATTCAAATGAAGTGTTGAAGGTCTCTGCTACTGTTTATCCCCTGCAATATTTTGCTGAACAGATTGCAGGGGATGAAGCGGTGGTGGAGTCGATCCTGCCGCCGGGTTCCGACCCTCATCATTATGAACCAACGACGAAAGAGATGGTGAAAATCGCTGAATCCGATGCTTTAATTTATAACGGAGCTGGCCTGGAACCTTTTGCAGAGCAAAT
>NZ_JABMCR010000104.1 GCF_013179555.1 Bacillus haikouensis | reverse complement strand
GCTTTAAAATGATAATGGCGGGATTATGCCATTTTTTCTATCCCTACATATAAACAGGGGGCATATCTGCGTCCGGTTGATTGATCCGGGCGATGCTCGAGCTTTAGTGACTCTCTTCATAGAGTGTGAAATAGAGAAAGGAAGTGCGTAAAGTGAGTCTAAAACAGTTATCGAAAGAAGAATTGCGCCAGACATCTTTTATTGAATTGGCACATGAGATTATGACAGATAAGAAACAAGCCGTGACTTTTCAAGAACTGTTGAAAGAAATTACAAGTTTACTTGAAATCTCTGGATCAAAGGCTAAAAGCCGCATGGTTCAATTTTATACAGATCTGAACATCGACGGACGTTTCATTGCGCTTGGCGATAACCGCTGGGGGCTCCGTGAATGGTATCCGGTTGATCAAATCGAAGAAGAAACCGTTCCAACCATGAAATCGAGCAAAAAGAAAAAAGCGAAGAAGAAAGTTGAGGAAGACCTTGATCTGGACGAATTCGATGATCTTGATGAGGAAGACCTTGATGACGATCTTGATTATGATGATCTTGACGATACAGATGACGACGATGATTTGACAGAAGATGATGACGATGTAGATGTCGATGAAACTGACGATGATCTTGAAGATGTTGATGTCGATGATGACGAGGAAGAGCTGGAGATCGATGAGATCGATGAAATCGACGAAGAGGAAGAAGAATCGGATGACGAGGATGAGAAAGAAAAGAGTTAATTTTTCTGTGAATTAGGAAATTTTCTGTTACTCATTCTATGCTTGACTTCTTTCATTTAGGAAGGTAGTATTTTATTTGGGCTCCTTAAAAAAGGACGAATAGAGTATTCAACGCTCCCCTTACCAATTGGTAAGCGGGGCGTTTTTTATTTTTTACAGGGCAGCCTATATGAAGAATGCAGGCTGATTCAAGTTTTCTCTTCCCCTTATAATATCTACTTAATGATAAATAAGAGGCTGTCTTTTAGCTGTTTTTTGCCCATGATTTTATTTTGCGGGAATGGACTACTCCTTCTTTGAACAAGATAACTTCATGACAAGGATACATAGGAGACACCCTCTACTTTTTTTGAACCAAATCATCTTAAAAGGGGGACATATACATGACTAAGTATATATTCGTAACAGGCGGCGTAGTGTCGTCACTTGGAAAAGGGATCACAGCAGCGTCCCTGGGAAGACTATTAAAAAACCGCGGGGTTACGGTGACGATCCAGAAATTCGATCCATACATCAACGTGGATCCGGGGACAATGAGTCCCTATCAGCATGGTGAAGTATTCGTAACCGATGATGGTGCGGAAACGGATCTCGACTTGGGTCACTATGAGCGTTTCGTTGACATCAACCTAACGAAGTACAGCTCTGTGACAACAGGTAAAATTTATTCTACTGTTCTGAAAAAAGAGCGCCGCGGTGATTATCTGGGTGGAACGGTTCAGGTCATTCCGCATATCACAAATGAAATCAAAGATCGAGTATACCGTGCAGGACGCGAAACGAATTCAGATGTGGTCATCACTGAAATCGGCGGAACGGTCGGGGACATCGAGTCTCTTCCATTCCTTGAAGCAATCCGTCAGATCAAGAGTGATGTTGGCCGTGAAAACGTGATGTACATCCACTGTACATTGGTGCCTTACATCAAAGCTGCTGGTGAAATGAAAACAAAACCGACCCAGCACAGCGTAAAAGAACTCCGCAGTCTTGGAATCCAGCCAAATGTCATCGTCGTTCGTACAGAAATGCCGATGACCCAGGATATGAAAGATAAAATTGCGCTGTTCTGTGATATCGACAAGAACGCAGTAATCGAAGCGATGGATGCAGACACCCTATATTCTGTACCACTTGCGCTGCAGGATCAGAAACTGGATGAAATCACATGCCAGCACCTGAAGTTAAATTGCCGTGAAGCAGAAATGACTGAGTGGAATGAGCTAGTGAATCGGGTAACGAATCTTTCACGTAAAACGAAGATCGCACTCGTCGGAAAATATGTTGAACTTCAGGATGCGTACATTTCCGTCGTCGAAGCACTTCGTCATGCAGGCTACCAGTTCGATAGTGATATCGAAGTGAAATGGCTGAACTCCGAACTTGTAGATGCTGAAAATGTTGCAGAAAAGCTTGGAGACGCAGACGGAATCCTGGTGCCTGGAGGCTTTGGTGACCGGGGTGTTGAAGGGAAAATCGCTGCCACTCAATATGCACGTGAAAACAAAGTGCCTTTCCTTGGGATCTGCCTTGGGATGCAGCTTGCGTCTGTAGAGTATGCACGCAATGTCCTTGGACTTGATGGAGCACATTCTGCTGAGCTGAATCCTGATACACCTTACCCGATCATCGATTTGCTGCCTGAACAAAAGGACATCGAAGATCTTGGCGGGACCCTTCGCCTGGGATTGTATCCATGTAAATTGACAAAAGGTTCAAAAGCATACGCGGCTTACGATGGAGAAGTGGTTTACGAGCGTCACCGCCACCGCTTCGAATTCAATAATCACTACCGTGAGCAAATGGAAAACGCAGGCTTCATCTTTTCTGGAACAAGCCCTGACGGACGCCTTGTGGAGATCATCGAACTTGAAGATCACCCATGGTTCGTGGCATCCCAATTCCATCCGGAATTCACATCACGCCCGACACGTCCTCAGCCGCTGTTCAGAGATTTTGTTGAAGCAAGTCTGGCTTTTGGTGAGAAATAATTCATTTACTCTTAGGACCGCTCTCCTTTACTGGGGAGCGGTTTTTTTGGTTGCAGGAAAGCACTGGGACAGGGAAATACGGAGGTGGGTATAAGCACGGTGTGAGTGTACCGAAATATTGTTGGGGAATAGGTAGTTCGCCCATATATGTTAATATATCTTCCATGAAATTGTTGAGACCCATCGCAACATATCAACGAAAAGAAGGCCCGTCCCACTTAATGTGGACCGGGCCATCCTCTACTCAACATTAATCCTCGTATTCCTCCAACATCTCGCGAATGACAAATCCCAGCGCAAAGTAGATATAGAGCGCTGCCATGCTCGCTGGCATACACACCCGCTCGCCGATTTCCTCTCCCGGGAGCAGTCCTTTGATTACGTTGGTGTCGAGGTGAAGGTCGGCAAGCTCGTCCAACCCTCCTTCACCAACCACGCCGGAAATCCCTACGAATGAGACACCATCAGCCGCCAGCGCCTTTGCAAATTCGACCGCATCCCCGTCCGAAGACAAGCGGGTCACGACCAGCAACCGGTCAGCTTCAGTCAACGCCGCAGACTCATCGTATTTTTTAACAGAAGGCAGCGGTTCTGCCCCGTATAATGCTTCTGCAGTCACAGCTTCCATTTCCCCAAATGCTTTAATATAAATCGATCCCTGTCCGACAGCTGCTTGTGCAAGCAGCCTCGCAGCATCTTCGATTTCAAACTCCTGTTTTTCAGAGATGCGTTTAAATAACCCGGATAATTGGGTTGTGAACATCTTAATCATCTTTACACTCCTTATCAGTCAGCCGATCCAACTTCGACAACGTATGCTGTATCGATTATTATAAAGGGAGGAATGGGTGTAAGTAAAATAATGGAGAAAAAGCAGGAATTTCCGCGGTATTGATAGAAGTAATAGAAATGTAGTACTTTAAGTCGGGGAAAGGAAAAAAAAGCGTACGAACTCGGTAAAACTATAAGCTGCTATCGAAGCTTACAGCAGGTACATATTTCATTTTATTTAAAAAGGGGATTAAGCCATATGAATGAAAAGATACTTATTGTAGATGATCAGTTTGGTATTCGTATTCTATTAAATGAAGTGTTGCAGAAGGAAGGCTACCAAACCTTTCAAGCGGCAAATGGTGTGCAGGCACTCGAGATCGCAGATAAGCATTCCCCTGACCTTGTCCTTCTGGATATGAAGATTCCAGGTATGGATGGAATTGAAATCCTGAAGCGGATGAAGAAGAAGAATCAGGATATCCGTGTAATCATCATGACCGCATACGGGGAGCTTGATATGATACAGGAAGCGAAGGACCTGGGTGCATTGACGCATTTTGCGAAACCGTTTGATATTGATGATATCAGACAAGCGGTAAGACAGTACATTCCAGTTTAATTCCATAGTTAGAATAGTGAAAATAGTAGTATTTTTTACAAATAGCCTCATCAGTTGGTAAAATGAATTATGTTTTGGTATGATACAAGTGAAATTGTTAACAATGTTAATCGGTGTGAACAAACTTCCATTAACCTTACCGAAAATGGCACACTGACTGAATAAAAGGAGGAAATCAATTTGCCTTTAGTTTCAATGAAAGACATGCTTATCAATGCAAAAGAAAACAGC
This sequence comes from Bacillus haikouensis, assembly GCF_013179555.1. Taxonomy (GTDB): domain Bacteria; phylum Bacillota; class Bacilli; order Bacillales; family Bacillaceae_B; genus Rossellomorea; species Rossellomorea haikouensis_A. Next base: position 9,056 of record NZ_JABMCR010000104.1, on the reverse strand, counting down.
TATGCTGTTGGTCAGTTCAACTTGAACAACCTTGAGTTCACTCAAGCGATCCTTCAAGCAGCTGAAGAAGAGAAATCACCTGTTATCCTTGGTGTATCTGAAGGTGCAGCACGTTACATGAGCGGTTTCAAAACAGTTGTGAAAATCGTTGAAGGTCTTATGGAAGACTTGAACATCACAGTACCTGTTGCGATCCACCTGGACCACGGTTCAAGCTTTGACAAATGTAAAGAAGCGATCGATGCAGGCTTCACATCTGTCATGATCGACGCTTCTCACGGTCCTTTCGAAGAGAACATCGAAATCACTTCCAAAGTGGTTGAGTATGCTCACTCTAAAGGTGTTTCTGTTGAAGCTGAGCTTGGTACGGTCGGCGGGCAGGAAGATGACGTAGTAGCAGACGGCGTTATCTATGCGGACCCTAAAGAATGTCAAGAGCTGGTTGAGCGTACAGGTATCGACACACTTGCTCCTGCATTAGGTTCAGTGCACGGTCCTTACAAAGGAGAACCAAACCTTGGTTTCAAAGAAATGGAAGAAATCGGCGCTGCTACCGGAGTACCTTTAGTACTTCACGGCGGAACTGGTATCCCTACAAAAGATATCCAAAAAGCGATCTCTTACGGGACAGCTAAAATCAACGTAAATACTGAAAACCAAATCGCTTCTGCCAAGAAAGTGCGTGAAGTGCTTGCGGCAGACACAGAAGTGTATGATCCACGTAAATATATGGGTCCTGCACGTGAAGCGATCAAAGCAACAGTTATCGGTAAAATGCGTGAATTCGGTTCTTCTAACCAAGCGTAATGAATAGAGGTAATGTCTGGAAAGTGACGCTGGTCAGATTAGGTGCTTTTCCGGCGTGGTAGAAAAAGAATGAAGCAGTTGGAGAGGACTGGCACCAGGGGAGGGTAATGCCTTTTTGGGTCAGTCCTCTCCGTTCATTATAAAAAGATTGAAAATTTTGTCGAAAAAGGGGTAATAATCGTGAAATTTTTTATTGATACAGCAAACATGGAAGAAATCAGAGAAGCATTTGAATGGGGAATCGTATCAGGTGTAACGACCAATCCATCCCTTGTGGCAAAGGAAAAAGGTGTCACATTTGAAGAGCGTTTGAAAGAAATCACCGAACTTGTCCCGGGTTCTGTAAGTGCAGAGGTCATCGCAACTGATGCGGAAGGGATGATCAGGGAAGGCCGTGAACTGGCGAAAATTGCTCCGAACATCACGGTCAAGCTGCCGATGACACCTGACGGACTTACAGCTGCATCCACTTTTTCCAAAGAAGGAATCAAGACCAATGTCACGTTGATATTCAGTGCCAATCAGGCGCTTCTGGCAGCCCGCGCTGGTGCTACGTATGTTTCTCCTTTCTTAGGAAGACTGGATGACATCGGTCAGGATGGCCTTGAACTCGTTTCTACTATTGCTGAAATCTTCGCGATCCACGGACTTGAAACAGAAATCATCGCGGCGTCGACCCGTCATCCGCAGCATATTACAGAAGCTGCGCTCCGTGGGGCACACATTGCAACCGTACCTCTTAAAGTATTGAAGCAGTTATTCCATCATCCACTGACGGATAAAGGAATAGAAGCCTTCTTGAATGACTGGAACAACCGATAGTATTTGCGGATCAAGCACAGAAGAATGACATTCGATAAAAAAAACGAAAATCCTATACATGTTTTGACGAAATATGTATAAACTAGTAGACAATACACTTCTTAGACCGTCTTCATATGGAAAAATAATCCTTTTTGTTACGTGCTGGAGAACGAGTTCCCGAATAGGACGGGAACCTCTCTCCACCACTAAACAGTGGAAGGGAGATTAAAATGGAAAAGCTAAAGATTGCAGGTGGTTATCCACTTGAAGGAACCATAAAAGTCAGTGGTGCAAAGAATAGTGCTGTCGCGCTTATACCGGCCACGATTCTGGCTGATTCACAGGTGACGATTGAAGGATTGCCGGACATTTCGGACGTGCGTACGCTGCAGGACTTGCTCGAAGAAATCGGCGGAACGGTCAGTTTCGACGATGGAGAAATGAGTGTGGATCCGAGTGAAATGGTTTCCATGCCGCTTCCGAGCGGAAAAGTAAAAAAACTCCGTGCTTCCTATTATCTGATGGGAGCGATGCTCGGACGTTTCAAAAAGGCAGTCATCGGTCTTCCGGGAGGCTGTCATTTAGGACCCCGCCCGATTGACCAGCATATCAAGGGATTTGAAGCGCTCGGTGCCGAAGTGACGAATGAACAGGGAGCAATCTATCTCCGTGCCGATGAATTGAAAGGTGCCCGCATTTACCTTGATGTCGTAAGTGTAGGCGCAACAATCAATATCATGCTGGCTGCTGTTCGCGCAAAAGGCCGCACCATTATTGAAAACGCAGCAAAAGAACCTGAAATTATCGATGTGGCAACACTTCTCAGCAACATGGGAGCGAAGATCAAAGGAGCAGGAACGGATGTAATCCGCATTGACGGTGTCGATGAACTGCAAGGGTGCCGCCATACGATCATCCCTGACCGAATCGAAGCAGGAACTTTCATGATCCTTGCCGCCGCAGCAGGTAAAGGCGTCCTGATCGACAATGTCATTCCGATACATATGGAATCAGTGATTGCGAAGCTTCGTGAAATGGACGTCCCTGTTGAAACGAACGATGATCAAATCTTTATCGGCAGAGCGGACAAGCTTAAGTCCGTTGATATCAAGACGCTGGTTTATCCTGGATTCCCGACTGACCTCCAGCAGCCGTTCACAGCTCTTCTGACTAGAGCGGAAGGGTCCGCTGTCGTAACGGATACGATTTATTCCGCACGCTTCAAGCATATCGACGAGTTAAGACGCATGAACGCCACGATTAAAGTAGAAGGCCGTTCAGCCATCATTAATGGTCCGATTCAGCTGCAGGGTGCCAAAGTGAAAGCGAGCGACCTGCGGGCAGGAGCGGCACTTGTCATTGCAGGCCTGATGGCAGAAGGAATCACTGAAGTCACAGGACTTGAACACATTGACCGCGGCTACAGTGATCTCGTCGAAAAGCTCGAAGGACTAGGCGCAACAATCTGGCGGGAGAAGATGTCAGCCGAAGAGCTTGAACAATTAAAATCCTAAAGACCATTTGAAAAAATTCTCAGGTTTGAGAAGGATTGGACCCGGTTTTTTCGAAAAAAGGTCTCTCTGACCCGATAAATGTGTTACAATAAATCTGTTAATATGTTATACAATTTAGATTTATTGTACCCATACGCAGTATTTTAATGCTGTAAAGTATGCAAAAAGAGCTTTACAAAAGGGAATTCGGGAGGCTGTATACATGGAAAGAAGTTTATCAATGGAGCTGGTTCGAGTAACAGAAGGAGCTGCTCTTGCATCGGCTAGATGGATGGGACGCGGAAAGAAGGATGAAGCGGATGATGCTGCGACTTCTGCGATGCGTAACGTATTTGATACCGTACCAATGAAGGGAACTGTCGTGATTGGCGAAGGGGAAATGGACGAAGCGCCAATGCTGTATATCGGTGAAAAACTTGGGACTGGATACGGTCCCCGCGTCGATGTAGCAGTTGATCCGCTGGAAGGCACGAATATTGTTGCATCCGGAGGCTGGAACGCGCTTGCAGTCCTGGCGGTTGCCGATCACGGAAACCTGCTGAACGCACCGGATATGTATATGGATAAAATTGCGGTAGGTCCGGAAGCAGTTGGTGAAATCGATATCAATGCTTCTGTTATCGATAATTTGAAAGCTGTGGCTAAAGCAAAGAATAAAGATATCGAAGACGTAGTGGCAACAGTACTGGATCGCGAGCGTCACCAGCACATCATCCAGCAATTGAGAGAAGCGGGTGCACGCATCAAGCTGATCAATGACGGAGATGTAGCCGGTGCGATGAATACAGCATTCGACCACACTGGAGTTGACATTTTATTCGGATCAGGCGGAGCCCCTGAAGGTGTACTTGCTGCTGTGGCACTCAAATGCCTAGGCGGGGAAATCCAAGGGAAACTGCTTCCTCAAAACGACGCCGAACTTCAGCGCTGTATCGGCATGGGACTTGATGTCGATAAGATTTTACGCATGGAAGACCTTGTAACCGGAGACGACGCCATTTTCGCTGCAACAGGTGTAACCGACGGAGAGCTGCTAAGAGGTGTTCAATTGAAAGGAACGTACGGATTGACACACTCAGTCGTCATGCGTGCAAAATCCGGTACAGTCCGCTTCATCGACGGCCGACACAGCCTTCAGAAGAAGCCGAATTTGGTTATTAGATAATATAAAAATGCTGTTTTCGGGAGACTCATTGTGAGAATTAAACGTTCCAGCGGTTGATTCGGAAATGAAGTCTTCCACCGAAATCAATAGCGGCATTACAAAGCCTGGCAAGATAAAAGAGAAATCTTCAAAAAGATAGCCGAGGAGGAGGGCCTGCCTTTCTCCCTCAGCATCTTATCACCCGCATCTACCCTTCACAGGTGATAAAGGCTACACTTACCTTCCTATTTTTTCTCAAACAGACAATATTTCACGGAAAAAGCGAAAAGAAATGAACAGTTGGCAACAGTTGAAAAGGGTACCTTGCGCTTTTACGATAATTATGGTTAAAATAGATAAGGTTTTTTCTTCAGCAATCTCTTTTTATGCTTCACCTAATTTCTTCAGTTTTTTAATAGGGTCATTTTACATAGATTGTTTTGTCCTTCATGAGGGTAAACAAGACAACATGCAAATCACCTGATTCAATTCAACTTTCAAAGCAGCAACCAAATTATTAAAGCGTGGTGTCATAATGGAAGAATTAACAATCTCCAGCTTAGAAAATATGAAGCTGAAAGAGCTTTATGAGCTGGCAAAAAAGTACAAAGTTTCTTATTATAGTAAATTAACAAAAAAAGAACTCATCTTTGCCATACTGAAAGTAAGGGCGGAGCAGGAAGGCTTCTTCTTCATGGAAGGTGTCCTTGAAATCATCCAATCAGAAGGTTTTGGTTTCTTAAGGCCGATCAATTATTCTCCAAGCTCTGAAGATATTTATATTTCTGCATCCCAGATCCGCCGCTTCGATCTGCGTAACGGGGACAAAGTGTCTGGTAAAGTGCGTCCGCCAAAAGAAAATGAGCGCTATTTCGGACTTCTGCATGTAGAGATGGTCAATGGGGAAGAGCCTGAAGCAGCAAAAGAACGTGTTCACTTCCCTGGCCTGACTCCTTTATACCCAGATCGTCAAATGATGCTTGAAACTACTCCGAATAAGATTTCGACTCGCATAATGGACTTGGTGGCGCCGGTCGGTTTCGGTCAGCGTGGCCTGATCGTCGCACCGCCTAAAGCAGGTAAAACCATGCTGTTAAAAGAGATCGCGAATTCGATCACGACGAATCATCCTGAAGCGGAACTGATCATCCTCTTGATCGATGAGCGTCCTGAGGAAGTAACCGATATCGAACGTTCGGTGGAAGCCGAAGTTGTCTCCTCAACGTTTGACGAGGTCCCTGAAAACCACATTAAAGTGGCGGAGCTTGTTCTTGAACGTGCGATGCGTCTCGTTGAACATAAGCGTGACGTCGTCATCTTGATGGACAGCATCACCCGTCTTGCACGTGCATATAACCTTGTGATCCCGCCAAGCGGACGGACGCTGTCCGGCGGTATCGACCCGGCAGCATTCCACCGGCCGAAGCGTTTCTTCGGGGCTGCCCGTAACATTGAAGAAGGCGGCAGCTTGACTGTCCTAGCAACGGCACTTGTCGACACAGGTTCCCGTATGGATGACGTCATTTATGAGGAATTCAAAGGAACAGGTAACATGGAACTCCATCTTGACCGTTCTCTTGCTGAAAGACGTATCTTCCCGGCAATCGACATCCGACGTTCCGGTACCCGTAAAGAAGAACTTCTTATCCAGCAGGATCATCTTGATAAATTATGGGCAATCCGCAAAGCCATGTCCGATCAGCCTGATTTCGCAGAAAAGCTGATGCGTAAGCTGAAACAATCGAAAACGAATCACGAATTCTTCGAAGTGTTGACAGAAGAAGCCAAGAAGCGTTAATCTGGTAGTCAAGTGATTTTCATGTCCGTAACTTCCATTTTATTAGGTTGCAAAAACGGCATGTCCTTGTTATAATGTAATCAATGTGTTTTTAAAATTGGATGCGGTAAGGGGCTGGTAATTACTACCATGCTTATGCTCATATCGCATATATATCTTCGTAATAAATTACTCTGTTTCAGATGATTCAGGGCGGAAGGAGATGAAAGTAATGAAATCAGGAATTCATCCTAAGTACAACACGATCAAAGTTAATTGTGCATGCGGTAACGAATTTGAAACTGGTTCTGTAGCAGAAGATATGCGCGTTGAGGTTTGTTCTGAATGCCATCCATTCTACACAGGCCGTCAGAAATTCGCTGACGCTGGTGGACGTGTTGACCGTTTCAACAAAAAATACGGTCTTAAACAACAACAACAATAATGAAGAACCAGAAGATCAAAGACATGTTCTGCCCTTTGATTCATGTGCCTAGCATAATGGACTAAAGGGTTGAAAGGTCTTTGACTCTTCTCTTCACTGTATAAAAACAGGCAAGGAAATTATGCTTGCCTGTTTTTTATTACCTAAAGACAAGATTGAGGCGGTTTTTTGATAAGAACTGTGCCTCTTTTTTTCTGTCAAATTCGTGATTAATAAGCATTTTTTCTATACATAAAGGAATGCTTTATAACAATAGATCATCTAGCGGCGGTGTCCTTTTTCAGTTGATAACAGCCATTATTCTTATAAATTATTTATAAAAAGGACGCAAGTGAACGGCCGCTTTTTCATATTAAGGGGTTAGAAAGGAGAGACGCTTTCGTGTATGTCATGAAGCAAACCGGTTGGGTAGAAGTCATTTGCGGCAGCATGTTCTCTGGAAAGTCAGAAGAACTCATTCGCCGGGTCAGACGCACTCAATTTGCAAAGCAGGAAATTGCCGTGTATAAGCCAAAATTAGATAATCGCTATAGTGATGAATCCGTCGTATCTCACAATGGTACATCGGTCATTGCAAAGGCAGTGGAGGGATCGGATGTCATCCTTGAGGATCTGAACCCGCAGGTGGATGTCGTCGCGATCGACGAGGTCCAATTTTTTGACGAAGGCATTGTGGATGTCGTACAAAAACTTGCGAACAGCGGATACCGCGTGATCCTTGCCGGACTCGATCAGGATTTCCGCGGAGAACCGTTCGGTCCGATGCCCGCGCTCATGTCCATTGCAGAACAAGTGACCAAGCTTCAAGCGGTATGTGCCGTCTGCGGCTCTCCTGCTAGTCGGACACAGCGCCTGATCAACGGTGAACCGGCAGGCTACGACGATCCGGTCATCCTTGTCGGCGCATCCGAAGCCTACGAACCAAGATGCCGCCATCACCATGAGGTCCCAAAGGGTATTAGTGTATCACCTGATATGGTGAAGGAAGTCTAATTATATTGTTAAAGCCGTTTCCTGATGGAGGCGGTTTTTTTGTTTTCGAACTCTGTGCTTGGGTCTTGGTCCACCCCTGGAGACATTTCGGTCAGCCAATTTAAGTCGAAGAGGACGGAACTCCAAATGAGATTGATTTATCCTCAATGTGAATTTTCATGGATACTTGCAAAGTGACGGGCGGGGTTCTTATGGGTTTTTTTGTTAAAAAGCAGAATTAATGTTCATTCTGGCAGGAATACCTGTGATTTTGGCATAATCAAGACTTGGATTGGCAGGATTATCGCCGGACTTGGCAGTATTTACATTTAAAGTGGCAGGATTGTGTTTATCAGTACCCCGATTACAGCCAGATCACGATACATTTAGAGATGTACAAGGCGGAATTTGTCCAAAGCAGCAGCATTATTTTTAAGTAGCAGCTGTTTGATCGCCATTCAGTTAAAACACTGCTGCCATCGTGTCGGCAATGAATACCAACCAAAATTACCCTCGCATAACCACTCTCCTGAAGGAAAAAGTAACAGCAGGAGGTGTTTTGACAATGAAAAGGATGATGCTTGCACTATTTTTCACTGTGCTTTTCATGATCGCGACGGCTTGCGGTAATGTGAACCAGGAGTCTGAGTACGGGATGCATAATGATGACGGGGGCACTCGATTTATAGATAACCGCAACACTCATATGGATAACGATCCGAATAATGTAACAAGTGGAGAAGATATGAATCAAAATCCCAATCTGCCGAATCTGACAAGCAGCGAGGGGACGACTTCTACGACGACCGGCGTTTTTGAAGATAAAGCGCGCGAGGTGGTGAATGAGTATTCCGATTTTAGAGCGGATGAAGTCTGGATCAACGGAGAGCAGATGTGGGTGACTGCTCATACGAAGGATGAAATGACCGCTGAACAGACGGATAAACAGGAAGCGAAATTAAAGAAAAAGCTTGAACAGGCGCTGCCTCGTTATAATGTGAATGTAAAGATAACGGAACGATAAGATAATGCAGGCGAGTAGATGAAGTGGAGTCTGCTTGCCTTTTTTCTAATTCCAATTTTACATAATCAAAACACAAACATCAGAGGGGCCATTCCGATTGAAGCTTCTTGTTTTTACCTACACCATATAATATAATTAGACTGTTATGGATTAAAATTGAGGTGAATAGCTGTGTTCGATCGTTTACAAGCAGTGGAAGATCGCTATGACAGGTTAAATGAACTGTTGAGTGATCCGGAAATTGTGAATGACCCAAAGAAGCTAAGAGAATATTCAAAAGAGCAGTCAGACATTCAAGCGACGGTAGAGGCCTACCGCGAATATAAAGACATCAATGAGCAGCATAAAGATGCGAAGGCGATGCTTGATGAGAAGCTTGATGCTGATATGCGTGAAATGGTTAGAGAAGAAGTATCCGAGCTTGAAGAGCAGATTGATGCACTGGAAGAGCGTTTGAAAATATTATTGATTCCTAAAGATCCGAATGATGACAAGAACGTTATCATGGAAGTCCGCGGAGCAGCAGGCGGAGATGAAGCCGCTCTGTTCGCAGGCGACCTTTACCGAAT
>NZ_JABMCR010000103.1 GCF_013179555.1 Bacillus haikouensis | reverse complement strand
AAACGCATTTTATCGTTGAGGTTGCAAAAGGTGTTGCTGAAGGGTATGGGAAAAGGATCAAACCTTGTCATTTATATGTGTGCAGCGATATTCCGTTGACAAGGGGCTTGGGATCGAGTGCAGCAGCGGTTGTGGCGGGAATTGAACTTGCAGATGTATCCTGCGGGCTGAACCTGACTACACATGAGAAGCTGGAGCTTGCCGCGAAGTATGAAGGTCATCCTGATAATGTCGGTGCATCCTTGTACGGGGGACTGGTCGTCAGCTGTCAGACGGAGAAAGGTGTAAAGCTGCTGCCTTTGGTTCAAATGCCGATTGAAGTGGTGACGGTGATACCGAAGTCAGAACTCAAGACGTCCGATTCGAGGAACGTACTTCCGGAAAAGGTGACCTTTCAGGAATCCGTGACGGCCGGAGCAGTATCCAATGTTCTGGTCGCAGCGTTTCTTATGCAAGATTGGGAGCTCGCCGGGAAGATGATGAAGCAGGATCGTTACCATCAGCCTTACCGGAAGAAACTGCTTCCGCACTACGATGCCGTTGAAGAAGTCGCCAGTAGATTCGGAGCCTTCGGTGTTGCGCTCAGCGGTGCAGGGCCGACCATTGCCTGCTTCGTGGAACAGGAAGCTGGTGAATGGCTCCTCAGACAGCTTCAGCAGTCTTTCCCGGCAATGGATGTCCGCAAACTGACGATCAACACAACAGGCAGTCAAGTTGAAATACTCGAGCGTCACCAAATGAAGGCCCGTCCCTCATCGCTTTAATGCAGCGAGGGGCGGGTTTTCATGTTCAGTCTTTACAGGTGATGATGAAGCAGTTGTGTTCTTCGTTGATATGAAGGATATAAGAATCTTGAGGTGTAATGCCCATTTCATTGCGAAGTTCTTTGGGGATGTGGACGGTCCCTTTTTCAGAGATGTAACGCTGGTTATTAGTAGAATCATTGCGGGCGGATTTTATATAGATGGAATTGTTTTGATAAATGAGCTCCGCCATTTTGCCGGGAATGAGTCCGAACCGCTGCCTCCACATCTTTGGCAATGTGATCATTCCGCTGTTGCTGAAGATTTTGTTTTCATACAGCTGGCTAAGCATATCGAAACACCTTCTTTCCGTATATACTTTCTCTTTAACCCGTAACTCAGAAACGCTAAACGGAATTTTGCAAAAATAGGAAATAAGGCAGAGGGGGAACGTTTAGTCCAGGAAGTGTAAAGGGAATGAAGAAGTATCTTTCTTTTTTTTTACTGGGATGGATGTTCTTATTATTTTTCACTCCCTAATTGTTTTGCTATGTTATTATAATTGGTGTTGTGAAAACATGGGAAACGTGGAGAAAAGCATGCGTTAAGAAAGAAAGCTGATAAATTGGCAGGATTTGTGAAAGTATAGAGGTAAGACTATAGTGAATTTAGGTGAGTCACTCAATATGAAAAAAGCCAAAGAAATCGCCCTGAGAGTAGCTATCACTTATGTACTGCTCGGTATAATGTGGATTATTCTGTCGGATTATTTTTCTATGATCCTTGCGCATGAAAAGCTGAATGCGTACATCTACTTTCAGCGCTTCAAAGGCTGGTTTTTTATTTTTGTCACAGGAATCATTCTGTACTTCCTTGTATTCCGGAGAACGAAAGATGTAATCGAGTCAAATGAACACTTGAAACGAAAAGAACGGCAGCTGAATATTCAGCACGAGCATTATCATTCATTGTTCAAGCATAATCCGGATGGTGTCTTTGAACTTGATTTACAAGGGAAAATTATGGTCCTCAATCCTGGAGCTGAAGCACTTCTGGAAGCCTCTCAGAAAGAGCTTGAAGACATCCGGTTAGGTGAATTTCTCGATGAAGATTATGTAAAAATTGTCACTGAGCATTTTATTCAAACTCTCTCAGGAAAAGGAGCCAAGTTTGAAACAAGCATCCACCTGAAGAAGAGAAGTAAGATACTCAGATGTTCCTTCATCCCGATTATTGTCAACGGGGAAGTGACCGGGGTCTTCGTTATCGCAAGGGACATCACCCAATTCAGAAAGAATGAAGAAATGATGATCGCTTCTGAAAAAATGTCGGTGATCGGTCAACTTGCAGCTGCAGTGGCACATGAAATCCGAAATCCGCTCACATCTCTTAAAGGATTCATCCAACTGATGCAATCGACAGGCACCGCGAATCACGACCACCTTGATATCATGTTATCAGAAGTCGATCGAATTGATTTGATATCGGGAGAAATGCTGATTTTGGGAAAACAACAAGACTTGCATTATCAACGTGAAAACGTCGATTCTATCCTTCAGCAGGTGATCGTGTTAATGGAAGCACAGGCGAACATCGAGAATGTTTCGATTCAATATGAACCCTATCCATTTGAGCCGCTTTATGTAATGTCGGAAGCAAATCAATTGAAGCAAGTATTCATTAATATCATAAAAAATGCCTTCGAAGCCATACCCGGGGATCGAAGCGGAACTGTATCCATCTCAGTAAATAAAAAAGATGGCGATGCACTCGTGGTCGTAACAGATAACGGATCGGGCATGGAACCGGAAAGACTCGAAAAAATCGGGGAACCGTTCTACTCCACAAAAGAAAAAGGTACCGGGCTGGGACTGGCCATCTGCAAAAAAATTATTGAAAAACATAAAGGGAAAATGGTCTTTCATAGTGAAAAACAAAAAGGCACAGTCGTTGAAATCAGTTTACCTTTTATAAAGGATAACTAATTTGGCGGGCGATTTGCCGAAGGGAAAGGAAATAAATAATGAACTTAATTTCTGAAGTGCTTCAAACACCATTTATACAGAAAAACTGGGAAGAGTCGGGATTCGATGCGCTGACTCCTGTACAAGAACGTGTGCTTCCTCTCATATTAGACGGAAAAGATATTGTATGCGAATCGCCGACTGGAACAGGGAAAACACTTGCATATTTACTCCCGATCATCCAAGGAATCGATCCGAACCGCAAGCAGGCACAAGCCGTCATCCTCGCACCGTCCCGCGAACTTGTGATGCAGATTCATCAGGAAATCCAAAAATGGACCAAAGGCAGCGACGTTACAAGTGCAGCATTCATCGGCGGGGCAAACATCAAGAAACAAGTCGAAAAGCTAAAGAAAAAGCCTCATATTGTCGTAGGTACGACTGGCCGCCTGATCGAACTGATGAAACTGAAGAAAATGAAAATGCATGAAGTCAAAACAATCGTCGTAGATGAGTTTGATTTAATGGTAGGATCTGAGCATATCCGTGAAGTAAAAGAAATCATCAAATCAACGCTTAAAGAACGTCAAGTACTGTTCTTCTCAGCGACCCTTTCCGACCGGACAGAGGAAGTCGCAGAAGACCTGCTTCAATATCACGAAATCGTCAAGATGGATGCCAACCTTGACAATCCGCAAGTCGATCACAATTATGTGTACACAGAACTCCGCGACAAGATCGAAGCATTGAGGAGCCTTTCCTATTTTAAAGACATCAAAGCGCTCGTCTTCTTCAATCAGCTCGAAAAGCTCTCGGAAGCAGAAGAAAAATTGAAGTATAAAGGCGTAGAACTTGAGGTACTTGCAGGAGAATCGAAGAAAACGGAACGGAAACAATCGCTGGACCGCTTCCGTGCAGGGAAGGTCCCTATGCTTCTCACCACTGACGTTGCAGCCCGCGGACTCGATATTACCGACGTTTCACACGTCATTCATTTCGACTTCCCGACAGACACGAAGCAGTACATCCATCGTTCAGGAAGAACAGGACGCATGGGAGCAGAAGGAACAGTCATTTCACTCGTTTCCAAGCGTGAACAAAGCTTTCTCGAGAAACTAAGCAAAGAACTCAATCTGCCATTCCAGGAAAAAACGATTCATGGCGGCGGGTTGAAAGATCCACGTTGATAATGCCACCAGTTTTGACGGCCCGTCCCTTTCGCTATAATGCGTTGAGGGATGGGCTTTTTGATTTTGGATTTTTGTGTAATGGATAGATTATCATCGATATCGGGTAAGGTCATAAAGATTTTCGGCAAGAATAACGGCTTGGAAGGAAATTAATGGATAATTATGGAGGTGTTATCCTCCTATGCATGAGGCAAAATCCTGGTTTGTGGATTAATCTTAATGACGAAGGGGGATAGATTTTGAATTGGATATTTATGTTAAAAAGCAGGATTGTATCTGAATTCGGCAGGATTGACTTCCACTTTGACAGGAATATTAACATAAACGGCAGGATTGACTTGCTTTTTGACAGGAATATTAACATAAACGGCAGGATTGACTTGCTTTTTGACAGGAATATCTCCATAAACGGCAGGATTGACTCGCTTTTCAACTGGAATATCTCCATAAACGAGGATTGACTCGCTTCTTAAGAGGAATATAACCATAAACGACAGGATACGCCCCCTCATCCGCAAAACGCTCCCCTCCTACATGCCTTCCCTTCCTGACTAGACCGTAATTTTACCATTGCTTAATTAAAAGAGGCCGAAATCACTTTAATTTCAGCCTGTATTCAATATTACTGCACCCTTCAACCCATGGTAATCAAATCAAACAATCCATCCATCTCACAACATGTGCACGATTTCCCCATCGACAACAGTCATCACAGCTGCAGCCTCAAGGATTTCCTCCGGTTCAACTTCAAACAAGTTGCGGTCTAGCACGACCAGGTCCGCTTTCTTACCGGCTTCGATCGTTCCCAACTCGTTTTCCCGAAAATTTCCGTACGCAGAGCTTTTCGTATAGTGTTTAAGTGAGTCGCAGAGTGAGATTTTCTCAACAGGATTCCATCCGCCTTGAGGTGAACCGTCTTCATGCTTACGGGTGACAGCGCGGTAAACGCCGAGCATCGGATTCAAATCCACTATCGGAAAATCCGTCCCGAACGCAAGCGGGGCACCGTGCTTTTGAAGAGACCCGATCGGCCATGTGTACCGTGAACGCTCACCTCCCAGCCGGTCCACATAAGCATGGGTGTCCATCGAGCCTGAAGTCAAATGTTCAGGTTGAATGGAAGCGATGACCCCCAGTTCATGAAAACGCTGGAAGTCACTGGGGTGACACACTTCGATGTGCTCGATCGTATGGCGGGAGTCACGCACGCCGTTCACGTCAGAAGCATGTTCGAACAAATCAAGGCCCATTCTGACGGCCGCATCACCGCAAGCGTGCAGTCTCACCCTGAAACCTTCGCGGTCGGCTTCTTCAATCCACTTTTTATATTGCTCAAACTTATAGATTGTGCCTCCTTTTTCAAGTGGCCGGTCAGCATACGGCTCAAGCAGGAAGCCGGTATATGTAAGAGGGACACCGTCAAGGAATTGCTTCAATCCTGAGAACTGAAGTCGGTCCGACTGATACGTTTCTTTAAAAGAAAGACTTCTTTCAAGGTTACCGTCCAACATATCCAGAAAATGAATCCTTGTCGTCAGTTTTCCCCGGTCTTCAAAGCTTCGGTAAAAAGCTGGATCCCCAAGGGTGTAACCGGGAAGCGGCAGCATATCTGAAACGGAAGTGATCCCGAAAGATGCTGTTTTCTTCAACATGTTTTCCATTAACTTACTTTTTTGTCCTTCACCAAATTTAAAAGCCCTCGTCACATACTTTACGGCTGTTTCGTACAGAAACCCTGTGGGTTCCCCATTTTCATCCTTTTCGATTCGGCCGAATGGAGGCTCTGGTGTATGACGGTCAATTCCTAGTTTTTGAAGAGCGGCGGAATTCAGCCAGGCACTGTGTGCTTCCTCATTTAATAAGATGGCGGGACGGTGAGGCAGATAGCGGTCCAATGAATGACGGGTAGGCAGCTTCTGACCTGGCCAGCGGACATGATGCCAGCCGAAGCCCAAGACCCATTCATCATCTGGATGCTCACCGGCATAATCAGCAGCCATCCTTGCTGTATCATCTTCGGTCAAACCGTATGTCAGCTGACAGAAGCTTTCGAACATCGCTCCAAGAAAGAAATGAAGATGAAAGTCATGAAATCCTGCCATGACCAGGCGATTTCCCATGTTATGGACCACAGTCGAAGCATCAAGATAATTTTCCATTTCGGAAACAGGTCCGCAGCCGATGATTTTATCCTCCCGTATAGCTGCAAATCCGGGCGAAGGGAAGGAGGAGGTACCGGTGAAGACCGCCTCACTCATTATGATTTTCTGTGCTTTCATGAGCCTCATCCTTTCGATTTCATTACTGTTATTATACAGAACAGATCATTGGGAAAAAACTCAAAATATTCATGTTGGAAGATTTACCGGCAGAAGGCAAAGAGGAAGCCATTTATGAAAGGAATGCCGTTTGTTGGGAAAAGGAGAGTCTGCAACGAAAGCTGTCGGTTTGATAGTAAGAGAAGAGTATGTATAAACAATTCAAGACGCTGCTTATGTATACTTCACATAAACAGCGCCTCAACGTAAGTAAACCTTATTCAATTATTCGTTCTATCCTTTCTTACTAATACACATACCGAACATTCAATTAATTTAAATTAATAGTGTTGCATGTTATATAGTTTATTTTTTTTTGCTCTGCATCCCCACATGCCCACATACTGCGAAGATAGTTTTCACGGGCTATCTTCTATTGCAACATGATCCTAGCATGCTTCGCTTACACTCTTCATTGGAATCATCTCCTGAAATAAGATTTGCGCGTTCCCGCATATCCACACATCTTGAAATCAGTTTTCACGGGCCGACTTCAGTTGCGAGATGTGATGTTGACATGCTTTGCTTTCCCTACGTCATTGGAATCACGCCTTCCTTTAAGGTAGTGTAAATCTTTTGTTAAGATTATATTAGCAAATTCCTATCTTTATTTAAATGTTCAGAAAAGTCCATATATTTTGATTTTGGGCGATTTCGAAACATATAGCAGGCGTTATCTTCCTTTTTCGTACTCTTTCTCACTTTTTTAATAACGTTACCAAAACTACATATTTCTTCTGTTTAAGTAGTATCGTTCGTAACCGAACTCCTTGTTTACCAGAAGCTCCATTTCTTCAAGGTGACGGGTCTCGACGATTGGATCAAGGGAGGACCAGTGCACCTGATAGACAAAATAAAAGAACTTGATTTTTCTGAATATGACCAGTGAATGCGGGAATAGGTCAAACTCGGCTTTGACCGAATTGCGTCGTGTAAAACCCCATTTAGTTAAAATCACGTTCATCACCTATTTGTTTATACCTTTTTTGACCTATTATTAATCCTGTTTTAAAAATTGCAATTTAAACAAACGTTTGTTTAAACTCAACAAATCCTTTAACCAAGCCATTTAAAGAAGTTAAACAAATGTTTAAATGAAATCCTGTTAAATCAAGGATTGAAGGGGAAAAGTTAAACAAACGTTTGATTAAGATCCAGAAACCGTTATATACCAATACATCCGGAGATTAAACAACTGTTTAACCAATCCAGGGGAAGGCAGTGAAGTATCCATTGCAGGAACGGGAGGGTCCTTGTTATGATAGAAAGGTTACCTATCGTATAGAAAGAAGCAAACTTTTGCGAGTGAAGCAAGGAGAATGAGCGTTGAATAAAGTACTGACCAATTACTCGATCTATCCCTTTGAAGCGGAAAAAAACGAAGTGCCTGCTGCTTCATTGCATAAAGGGCAAACCTCTGTGAATCTTGTATCACCGGAAGAGGAAGATGCTTTCTTTTTCCGTAAAATTGAAGATGCAGGCATTCACCTGAATGAAGCCCAAATAGAAGCAGTCCGGCATGGCGCAGGACCATGTTTGACACTGGCCGGAGCTGGAACGGGGAAAACGACTGTCCTTGTATGCAGGGCCGGATATTTAATGTCGGTGAAAAATATTTTTCCGCAGAATATCCTGCTTGTCACGTTTACGAAAAAAGCAGCTGATGAAATGAAACAGCGGATTACAGCGCTGCCGGGAGCTGAAGGCGGTCACGGGGTCCATGCCAGTACCTTTCATGCCTTGTTTCTTTACCTGCTCAGGTCCCGCCATTTCACACAGGAAATATTGGGGAATGAACGATACAAGCAGATCTTGCTGAAGCAGATTCAAAGGGAAATGAACATTTATGACCCGTATGATTCAGAGACATTACTTGCAAAGCTTTCACATTATAAATTAAATAAAATTGACATAAAGGATATGCCGGCAGCATCAAAATCCGACAAAGAAATTCGTGATATTCTCCTCAGGTTTGAAGATTGGAAACGAACGAATCACAAAATGGATTTCGATGATATTTTGACTGAGAGCTATGAAGTGCTGCAAAACAATCCTAATCTATTAAAAGGACTGCAGCACCGCTTCCAATATGTCATGGTGGATGAATTTCAGGATACGAATCTCATTCAATATGAATTGATTAAAATGATTGCCGAGCATGGCAACCTATTCGTGGTCGGCGATGATGATCAAACAATTTACACGTTTAACGGTGCAAGGAATGAGTTTATCCTTGAATTTGATAAAGAGTTTCCAGGCGCAAAGGTTGTGACGTTAGAAGAGAATTACCGCTCCGATGCATACATAATCGGATTGGGGAATGAGGTCATCAGCCGCAACAAACACCGGCGGGAGAAAAGGCTGATTGCGACGAAAGAAGAAAACGTGAAGCCTTTGTATTCCAGACCGGCTACAGCTGACGAGGAAGCTGTCTGGATAACGAAAGAGATTGAAAGATTGATTGGGGAAGGCTACACCTACAAGGATATCACGATCCTTCACCGCACGATGAGCAGCGGCCGGGCAGTGTTCGAGCAGCTTCTGATGAAGGAGATCCCATTTCACCCATATAATCAGAAAGATTCACTGTTTTATGAAAACTGGACGGTGAAGCCGGTCGTCGATTATCTGCGGCTATGCATTGTTCCCCGTAACTTCGAGGCGATCGGAAACATCCTTCCGACCATGTTCATCAGAAGGGATCGGGGGATGGCTCATATTCAGCAGGAAGACGCACAGGTACGCAAGAAATATCCGCTCATCCATTTAACGACCATGAATGGGCTCAAGCCGTTTCAAGTAAAGAACATCAAGACAAGGATGGCATTCATCAAATCCTTGCAGGAAGAATCCCCTGAAACAGCGATTAAAAAAATTCGTAAAGAATTCTATCATCAATATATCGATGCACAGGAGTCGCATGTGGTGACCGAGCAGAAGGAATTGATCAAGGAAATGCTGAACGAGCTCGAAGGTTCAGCCAAGCGGTTCGATACGATTTCCGGCTTCATTACGTTTATCGACGAAATGAAAGCAAAGTATGAGGATGTCTACCGGAACCGTCATAACAAGCAGCAAAGCGACAGCGTATCCCTTATGACCATCCATCGCTCGAAAGGACTCGAGTTTCCGGTGGTATTTCTGATCGGGACAATCGAAGGGAATCTTCCCCACAGTTCGGCGCTGAATGCCAATAAACTTGAGGATAAAGTAAGTAAAGATTCTTCTGTAGAAAAAGAGCAGGGTGCACTCGAAGAAGAGAGAAGACTTTGCTACGTCGCGATTACAAGGGCAAAAGAAAAGCTCTTTATCTCTTCCCCTGCTTATTATCAGGGTGAGGCAAAGAAATGTTCGCGTTTCATAAGCGATATTTTCAGTAAAGAACCACACCGTGATCGCATAAAAAGCGGCGGCTCCCGTGAGAAGCGGAGTGGTAAACTGAATCGGATCATCGCCTGGATGTGTACAAGCATAGATTGCATTGCCTGGCAGCGACGTGAAGCTGGCGAAACCGAATCGATCGAAAAGAAGTGCCCGATGTGTTCGAGTCTGATGAAACTTGGAGAGAAAGAAGTTCGTGAATGATTAGGCCCTTGCTCCCTTTGCGGGAGCGGGGTTTTTACTATAGATTTTATATTGCGAGGTAAATCGAAGGGGGACGTTATCAATCTTGAGACACGGTTGTTTAAAGTTGAAAATAATGGTTCATTGTGATCATATAATTCGTCGGAGAGACTTCATAAAACATTCTGGCTTGTCTATTTTTAATTAAAACCTGCATATTTCCACCCTGTTTCCCCACTAAAAAACGTTTCCACCAGAGAAATTTTCCCTCTAATGAAAACGCCGCCGCACTACTGTGAAAAGTTGTCGTGATCCTTATGCGAATCAATCCGTTTTGAATCATTGGAATCCAGTGCTTGTCTTAAGAAATAAATGAGAACACCTAAAATCATGCCGAGAAATACGATGAATCCCACAGTCGTCAATATACCCATTCAAATTCCTCCTTCCGCCTTATTAGTTATGAGGATTTTTCCAGACTTTTAAACCTTTATACGTTAAGTCTATGAACATTTATTGAAATATATTTCTTTTATGGATCAATAATGTGGATGGGGAGTTGTTTTAGAGAAGATTTGTTTTTGTGTATCAGGTATATTCATCGGGATATAGACCAGGTACAAATGGCTTACGTGCGTACCCGGCACATTTAGCGGGGGGGACCGGGTTCAATCGGTATGCAGAGTATCTGGTTATCGATGCTGAGCCAGGAAGCCCGCCTTCTCTTCCTGGACCGGATCAAGGTTTTCCCTAAATAAAAAAGAAGCAGCTCACAAGCTGCTTCCTTTATATCATCTTCACTCCCGTTCAACCAAAACCGCCCGTACAGGGGAGCCGTCTGCTTCTTTAAGGGGGAGCGGCATGGCGTACAGTTCATAATATCCCGGTACTGCATCCTTCAATACGATCCCCTCCAGGATCAAGATATCATTTTTATGGAGTGCGTGATGGGCATCCAGTTCTTTGCTGTCTAATGGATCGACAGAGGGGAGGTCGACCCCGACCAGATGGATCCCTTTTTCTTTTAGAAAATGGGCGAGTTCAGCCCGGATGGAAGGGATGCTTTCCGGGAATGACTCCTTGTCCTTCCAGGCGTCTGTTTTGAAAAGCACTTTTTTAACAGAAGTGAGGTCAATTCCGGTAAGGTGTTCAGGGCCGATGCTTTCTGAATGTCCGACAGAAACGACGACCGCGGGACCGATGTATCGATCCAGGGGGAGGTCAAGTATCCGATTTCCCTCATTATCAAAATGGAACGGCGCATCCACGTGGGTACCGGTATGGGCGCTCATTGTCAGCTGTCCGACGTTGACCGATCCCGTATCCTCCTTGGTCCAATTGAGTGAAAAGGAAAAGGGGGTGTCCCCCGGCCATACGGGTGTGCCGTTATGAAGCGGCTGCGAAATATCAATGATCTTCATATGGATCCTCCTTTAGGCTACCACGTTACGGGTGTTTTCAAATTGTTTATATTCTTCATTCTCCATGATCTTCTTCAAAATCCGGATGGTATTCCATACGTCCTCATAAGAGGAGTAAAGGGCGACTGGAGCGAGACGGATGACGTTGGGAGAACGGAAATCCGGCGTCACATTGTTCGCCTTAAGAGCCTTGCATATTCTTGCGGCTTCCTCATGCTGCAGGCTGATGTGGCCACCCCGACGATCATCTTCTGCGGGATTGCAGATTATAAAGCCATGTTCAGGAAGCTCCTGATTCAATAAATCCATCATGAATCTTGTCAGTGAAAGTGATTTCTCTCGAAGCGTTTGAATGCCTGCCTCTTCAAACAGTTCAAGAGAGCCTAGCAAGGGTGCACTGCTCAATATATGAGGTGTTCCGATTTGGAAGGCACCTGCTGATTCAGCGGGAGTGAGCACATGCTCCATATCGAATTGCTTGTCTTTACGGGAACCGAACCATCCCGATAATCCCGGCCTTTTACCATAATGTCTTTCATGGACAAATAAGCCTCCGACACCGCCCGGCCCGCTGTTTAGATATTTGTAGTTGCACCATACTGCAAAATCCACTCCATCCTCATGGAGATCATGAGGGAGTGCGCCGATTGAATGAGCAAGATCAAATCCAATGATAATCCCCCGCTTATGAGCTTCTTCAGTCAACCGTTTCATATTCAGCAATTGACCGCTGCGGTATAAAACAGAAGGAAGGAGAATCAGGGCAATATCATCTTTCATTGCATCGATGATATCTTCTTCCAATAAAGTATAGCCGTCTCGGCTTTTTACTTGGACGAGATTCTCTTCGTAATTGTATCCCTTCAATTCAAGCTGACTTTGAATCGCATAGATGTCAGAAGGGAAAGTCAATTCATCAGCCAGGATTTTTGTTCTGTGTCCATGGGGTTGATAGAATGTTGCAATCAGCTGGTGCAGGTTGGTCGTGATCGAGCCGGTCACGATGACTTCTTCCTGTTTTGCGCCGATTAAGGGGGCCGTCATCGAACCAAGTTTTTCAGAATAATAGAACCACGGCTCAACGCCATCCATCCAGCCGTCAATTCCATGCTCCTTCCAGTCCTCCAATGAAGTATAAAGTGCTTTCTCGGCACGTTTGGATAATAATCCGAGTGAGTTGCCATCCATATAATAATGGTCATCTTTTATGTAAAATTCATTTCTGAAACGAGCGAGATTATCGCTCCTATCAAGTTCTTTCGCATGCTCCAGTGTGAGTTTCTGTGTCATCGTGATCCCGCCTTTATCGATTTCTTTTTCTATAAAAAGCATAATCGAAATGATTTGAATAGTAAAATAATTGTTCCGTTTCATTCTAATGCAGGGCAGGTAATAGGAATCTGAGAGTTACATAGAAAACTGTTCTTGATTTTTCTATAATTACAAATAAATTGAAACGTTTTAACCATGCAGTCAGTCTAACGGTAAGAAAAAGAGGTGAAGGTATGTCTTTTGAGAAAAAAATTAAAAAAGCTAAAAAAGGAAACAAGCAGGCTTTTCAAGATTTGATCCAGGACGAAAAAAATAAACTGTACCGGATGGCGTTTCTCTATGTGAAAAATGAAAATGATGCATTGGATATATTACAAGAAACTATTTACAAGGCGTTCATTTCTATCCAAAACCTTAAGGAACCGAATTACTTTTCCACGTGGCTGTCCAAGATTTTAATCAATACATCGCTGGATTTCATTAAAAAAAGAAACAGAGTCATTCCTTTTGAAGAAGTGGAACAGCCAAAAAATCATCATCAACAAAAGATGGAAGAAAAATTAGATTTAATGGAAGCCATCAAGAAGCTTGATGCCCAATATAAATCGGCGATTATCCTTCGGTATTACAAAGATTTGACGATAAAACAAATTGCTGAAATTCTCGAATGCCCCGAAGGAACTGTCAAAACAAATATTCATCGCGGCCTTCAGAAATTAAAGACTGAATTGGGAGAGGAGTGTGTGTGATGAGCGATTCTTTATCAAATAAAGTGAAAAAGGAATTTGAAGAAATACCCATTCCTCAAGAAAAAATTGAGCTGGCAATCAATGCAGCATTGGTAAAAGGGAAAAAGACATCGGTGTTTACAAAAAGGAGATGGCTTAGGTATATAGGCGCGGCAGCTATTATCATCGGACTGCTTGCGGGGTCTGTCGTCATATCTCCGACGATGGCAGAAATGGTTTCAAAGATTCCTTACCTGAACCAATTATTCCAATCTGAACCTGGCTTTGGACAATTTGGAATGAAAGAACTAAAGGATGAGGGCTATAAAGTAAGTAACTTTGGCATAGATTATACGACAAAAACCATTCACGTGGGGATCGAAGGAACAGAAGCGTATTATGAAGAGGTGAATGGCGAGATAAAACAACTGGTAATCGATGCCTTTCAAGACCAGGGAATGGATGCTTTCAAAGTAAAA
>NZ_JABMCR010000102.1 GCF_013179555.1 Bacillus haikouensis | reverse complement strand
GCACGCGGTCTCTATGGACCAATAATATGTAGTTTAGTATACCATGAATATCCTCAGTTTAAAATTATGAATAGCTGAGGTTTATTTCCTATGCACAAATAATAGTGAATAATCCTTCAACTTATGAATTAGTACTTGACTAATCGTAGGAAAAGAGGCTGGGACAAAACTAATGACCACGACATAAAGACGAACAATTTCAGCGTATGTTCATAATACCGCTAATGATTTCCGTGCAAGACTTCGCTTTCCGCGGGCGGCCGGTGAGCCTCCTCGTCGCATACGCTCCTGTCGAGTCTCACCTGTCTCGCTTTTCCCGCAGGAGTCTTCGTCTTGCACTCCAATCAACCGCTGGAAAGTGCTAAAACTTAAGTGTACATTGAACAAAATAATAACCCGAACTAATTTGCCAGTTAGAAGGCAATTTAGTTCGGGTTTTATTTAGACTATAACACTTTTGTCCCAGCCTCTTCATATTGAATCATAGATTTTATTTTTGCTTCCCGCTGCCTCCGCAGCAAGGACACGTTTCAGAACCACCCAACACTAACTGAAAGTATCCTTTTCCTGAACAGTATAGACAAAATTTTGTTTTCGTACTTGCAGTAGCTCTCATGATTCCCTCTCCTTTGATTTCTTAATTTTCTGATAATATATCATCTATCTTTTATAAAGGAAAGGGACATATTAGAGGATGTACCTTTAAGTAAGCGAATACATTGCTTGTTATCTTTAAATATCTCTTTTTTTCATATAATTTACTGAATTTTTAAATAAGTTAAGGAAGTTTGTTTCATTTCACATCACGTTCTAATTATGCATCGATTTCTCCTTCCTCCTTCCATTTTACATTTAGTCACTTTGCGTTATACTTGTATGAGAAATAAATGTTTAAAATGTATAAACAAGGTGGAATACCAAATGAATCGACCGATTCCAATAGACATTTCGGGCACCGATGCGCTCAATAGTATAGGAGAAAATATTATTATTGCCGATAAGGATTATACAATCACCTGGATGAATACAACAGCTGTAAAGTCGATGACGGCAATTGCTCCTTTATTTGGACTTAACAGCGCTGAAGACATGATTGGAATGAATATGGATAAATTTCATAAACACCCCCAAAATCAGCGAAGGATCATGGATGACCTTAAAAATGGTCATCGCGCGAGAATCAATATTAAAGACAGGCTTGCAGCCGATATCGTCATCACACCCATTACAAGTACTAAGCATTCAGGACAAGTAGAAGGCTTTATGGTTATGCTGATGGATGTTACCTCAAAAGCTGAGGAAGAAAAGAAAAGAGAAACTGTAATCCGGGAACTCTCTGTTCCTATCTTGCATATCTGGGATAAAACCATCGCCCTTCCCCTCAAAGGAGAACTTGATTATGACCGGGGAGAAATGGTCGTCAGTACTGTACTTGAGGAATGTGTGGCCAAACGGACTGAATACGTCATGATCAGCCTCAGCGGGATAAACAGGTTTGACGATAGTATCAGACAAAACCTCCAAAAACTATATGATTGTTTAAAATTGATCGGTGTTGAATGCATCATCGTCGGGATTACCCCTGAGCTAGCATTGAGTATCGGAGAATTTGAAAATGTCCTGACCTTCAGCGACTCAAGCACAGGGCTGAAATATATTATGGCTAAAGAATCCTCAAAGTAGAGAAAACTTCTTACACATTAATATGAGGTTGAAAAAGGGAACCAGACGGGTTCTCTTTTTTTTATTCTTATCCCTCCAATTTTGCGCCTGTTTTCCGGTTGTACATCCCCGACGTTTCTAAGTATAGGACAAATGCTTTATTGACAAGGATAGTCACAAATTCTTACAATAGTTAATGTTCGATAATGATAATCATTCTCATTATAGAGGTACTTCAAAGACAAGGAGGCACGTCATGACAAACTTATTATATGAATCAGAATTTTTCATCATAGAGAAAGGTCAGTCTGACAACTTTTTATTCAGGCCAGTGGATTTCGATAAAGACTTGACAATGCTGTATGAGTGGATGCATTCACGTCATATTGCACCGTTTTGGAAATTGGATCTCCCCGTGGAGAAGTTTAAGGAATGGCTGGCAAGCTCAATCGAATCAACGTATAAAGACATTTACATCGGTTATTACAACGGGAAACCTGTGAGCTACCTAATTGCCTATTCAGTGAAGAATGATCCCATTCGGCAATATTATGATGTTCAAGATGGTGATTTAGGGATGCATTTATTGATTGGGCCGCGTTCATATTTAAACAAACAAGATGCTCTTTCACTCATCCGCTCGATGATTGTTTTCTTATTTCATCAGTATGGAGCAATACGAATCATAGGGGAACCGGATATCCGTAATCGAATCATCATTCCGATATTGAAAGAATTAGGGGGAGATGTATTGGGACAAATTGAACTGCCGGATAAAAAGGCCTCCCTCATCATTGGGGAACGGAAAAAAATCGAGGCTTCACTGAAAGAGAAGAATGTGACTGTAGCTATGTTGAAAACAATATCAACACTGGAGAATATTTTAGTATGACCAAGATTCAAGCAGCAGTGAACCCCGCAATAACTACATTACTTAAAGCAATAGCTGACAAAATGAAAGAACTCAATCATCCGCCGCTCGACACCCTTACACCCGAGCAATCAAGAATGTACTATAAAGTTGCAAGAGGTTATTTTACACATACCAACGTCGATAAGGTTTCGGTTAGTGATACATATTTTACGTCAGCAGAAGGACATGAAATTCCGTTGAGAATTTATACTCCCGAGGGAGATGGCCCCTTCCCCGTACTGGTTTACTTTCATGGAGGGGGATGGGTCTTCGGAGACTTGGACTCTTCAGACAACGTTTGTCGATATTTTGCTAGACATTCAAGTACCGTTATTGTGTCGGCTGGCTACCGGCTTGCTCCTGAACATAAATATCCCGCCGCGTTTCATGATGCGATCGAATCAGTTAAATGGACATTCGAAAATGTCCAGACTCTAAATGGCGATTCGGACAGAGTTGCCGTTGGCGGTGAAAGTTCCGGTGGGAACTTAGCTGCGGCAGCCTCCATTTATTTCAGGGAGGATGAACGATTCTTGCTTAAAGCACAATTTCTGATCACTCCTGTAATGGATTATCGTTTTGATACATTATCCTACCGGGAAAATCATCAGTATAACTTAACCAATGAAAAGATGATTTGGTTCTGGAGTCATTACCTGTCCGACGCTTCCCAAGGTGCTGAAGTTTCCGTTTCACCACTCAGAACCCCAAGCGTCCTTGGCCTTCCGAAAACATTGCTCGTAACAGCCGGATTTGATCCGCTCCGGGAAGAGGGATTGGCCTTTGGGCGTAGGCTGAAAGAAGTTGGTGCACCTGTCAGCGTATTACATTTCGAAGAGCTTGTTCACAGCTTTATTAACATGATCGGTACTGTCGAAGCCTCCAAAGAAGCACTTCAAGAAATGACTGCTGCACTTCGTGAAATACTCCATACTTGAGACCGTTTCACTAAAAAAGGGTTACAGAAGCTGTTAAATTTAAGCCTCTGTAACCTTTCATTTCACATAAATAGTTTATAGCTCGTATAGCCGAACTGCTCTCCTGGATCCAGCCCTTCAATGGCCTGATGGCGCTGAAACAAATCACCCTGTTTGAGCATCTCATGAATCATGACCGACGTTTTCCCATCGACCATCAGCGCATTGGGCGACTTCCATTGCACATCGAAAAGTTCGCCTCTTTCTACCTTTAAAAGGTCGGAATCGATATGCTGCAAATGAAATATAATCATATTATCACTGATTTCATTCCCGATCACACCGGTCCTGACACCGATGATTCCATTCACGGTCGTTGTGAGGCCGGTTTCCTCTCTGACCTCGCGAAGAACTGCTTCATCGATGGTTTCTCCTTCATCCACGAACCCGGCCGGCAGTGACCACATCCCTTTAAGACCTCCGTATTTTTTCTTTACTACAAGCCAGTTTCCATCTTTATCTATGACAAGTCCGGCAACAGCCAGCCACACCTTTCCCCTTTTCAACATACTCCTCCTCTACTTGCGAACTTTTCTCTTTATTTTAAGGTACTACAGGATGGGAACATAGGAAAGTCCTCATACCGCTTTTGGGTAGGAAGGTCCAGAATTTGATAAGAAGACTTCTTGGCAATTTTAATGTTTCGGACGAAAGTGAGCATGCCTGAGTACTTGGGCAGCTGCCATTCTGCAAATTTCTCACATCATACATTAACCACAAAGCCTTCCCTGACTCCATATAGAAAAAAGCAGAGTGGAATTCCACCCTGCTTAACAAACACTTTTGTACAACTTAGAAGAACTTGAATTTACCTTTTTTGAATACTAGTGAAGGTCCGCCAACCATGTAGAGTGCACGGTTATCTACTACCTTCTTCATGAATGATGCTTTCGTGCCTGTAAGCTTCTTGCCGTATACAACACCGATTGCGTCATCTTCACCAAGTGAACATACAGTACCTTTCAGATCAGGAGTGAATTCTTCTAAATGATCTTTGCCATGAAGAAGTGCTGCGATGTTACGCGCACATACTTCACCCTGCTGCATCGCGATTTGTGCAGTCGGTGGGTATGGACGTTCCGTTTCTTCATTGATCATCAGTGAACAGTCACCGATGATGAAGATATTGTCATGACCCGGTGCACGCAGATCTTTGTTGATTTTCACGCGGGCACGCATGTTCTCGATGCCGGCTTTTTCAATGATGCGGTTTCCGCGGACACCTGCTGCCCATACGATTGTACCAGCTTTGATTTCTTCAACTTCTTCTTCGCCTTTAGCGATGAATACGCTGCCTGCTTTTGCTTCCTTTAGTGGAGTTCCAATGTGGAATTCTACACCTTTTTTCTCAAGAGCCGCTCTGGCGTACTTCACAAGCTCTGGATCAAATCCAGGAAGAATCATCGGCGCTGCTTCCACACATACGATTCTAACCTTTGAACGGTCAATATCATATTCTTTGCAAAGCTCAGGAACACGGTTACCCAGTTCGCCAAGGAATTCGATGCCAGTAAAGCCTGCTCCGCCGACTACAATCGTCAGACGCTCATCTTTTTTCTCTTCCTCATTCTTATACGTAGCAAATTGAAGCTCAATGTGCTCACGGATTTGACGTGCAGAGTTGATGTTCGAAATCATGAAAGCATGTTCATGCAAGCCCTGGATTCCAAATGTTTCAGATTCTGCACCAAGTGCAATCACAAGATGGTCAAAATCAACTTCGCCTTGATTTGTCACGACTATCTTTTCTTCTACTTTAATATCATCAACAGTTGCCTGTAAGAAATTCACTTTGCTTGTGTTGACAACATCTTTAATATCATAACGCACACGGTCATGATGAAGCGTTCCTGCAGAAGCTTCATGGAGCCATGTTGTTTCATAGTGGTAATCATTCTTATTAATAAGGATGACTTCCGCTTCATTCGTACCCAATTGCTTTTGAAGACGAGTCACTGTCATTAGCCCGCCATAACCTGCACCTAAAACAACGATTCTTGGCTTTCTCAACTGAATCACATCCACCTTTTTGATTGAATTTGCGTCGGATACTCATAGAGTCCTCCACATCGGTCTTTTTTATCCCGTCAATCTGCTGTTACTATCTCATTCCCCCAATAAGTGGAACTCAAAACAAATTAAGCGGGATGCTTCTTTTCAAAGAGAAAAGAAAATGCATTATAAAATAGTATAAAAACAAAATAAAAGTATGTGACGTTTTTCACGTACATTATCGCACCGCGAAAAATGTCATAAATTCTTAACAATATGTCTACATTACATAATATTCTTTTTACCTTGTCTTTTCAAGGTTTTCAATATAAATAATCATTCTTGGGAATATTGCGACAATATAACATTTCATGGTGTCCTGAAGAAAGAAAAATTGCTCATATTCATCGGACGATGGATGAAGAGATGGAATTTTCGGATGAGGTCTTGCCCATTAAGCGGTTGTTCTTTTATTACCGGTTGATTCGGTGGCGATACAGGTTCATTTCATACTATAATACAAGCGTGTTTTTGAAAGATTGACTATTTTTCTCTTTTTAGAAGCTGGGAGTGTTCTTTCATTTGCAGTCTGAAGCATTATTGTGCCTCTTTCACGCTAATTGTACCACTTGCCGAATTTTCTTCGTTCCGGATCCTTGATCCGGCCCCAGCCTCCTCTTCTGCACATAACCCTCCTCCCCCTTCAAAAAGCTGACTATTCCAAAAAACAATCTAAATTTTGGGAAGGATTGATTTCTCTATGATAGAATAAATTAAAATGATGTATCTAATCTGGGAGGGATCTACTTGAAGGAAGATCAAAAGGTTTATGATATTACGATCATAGGGGGCGGCCCAACAGGGTTATTTACGGCTTTCTATGGCGGCATGAGAAAAGCTTCAGTAAAGATCATCGAAAGTTTACCGCAATTGGGCGGTCAGTTATCCACCCTTTATCCTGAGAAATACATATATGATGTGGCAGGGTTCCCTAAGGTGAAGGCTCAGGACCTTGTGAACAATCTGAAAGAACAGATGTCCAAATTTGAAACGACCATCTGCCTTGAGCAGGCAATGGAAAGTGTCGAAAAGCAAGGCGACGGCTGCTTCAAGCTCTCGACGGATAAAGAAGTTCACTATTCAAGGACGATCATCATAACGGCCGGCAATGGTGCATTCCAGCCAAGACGGCTGGAGCTCGAGAACGCCTCTCAATATGAAGGAAACAACCTTCATTATTTCGTGGATAACATGGATAAGTTCAAAGGCAAAAAAGTGGCGATATGCGGAGGCGGTGATTCTGCAGTCGACTGGGCGCTCATGCTTGAACCGATTGCCGAAAAAGTCTACCTGATCCATAGAAGGGATAAATTCAGAGCCCACGAACACAGTGTTGAAAATCTTCACAATTCTTCTGTCGAGCTGAAGACTCCGTTCGTTCCTGCTGAAATTGTGGGAGATGAATCGAGGATCCATCAGCTTATACTTGAAGAAGTTCGTGGAGATGAAAAGGAAATCCTTGATATCGACGAGTTGATCGTCAACTTTGGATTCGTTTCTTCACTGGGACCGATTAAAAACTGGGGACTTGATATTGAGAAAAACTCAATCGTCGTCAACTCGAGAATGGAAACAAATGTAGAAGGCATCTACGCCGCAGGGGATATCTCCACTTATGATGGCAAAGTCAAGCTGATCGCCAGCGGTTTCGGGGAAGCACCGACTGCTGTCAATAATGCAAAAGCATACATGGATCCGAAAGCAAGGGTTCAGCCTATGCATAGCACATCCATGTTTACAGATTAACCGCAATCTGGGCAGATCCGGGAATTCGATTCCTGGATCTCTTTTTATTTTATGCCTTTTTCTAAAGAAAGTTGTGACTGTCCTGTCAAAGATTGTGAATATGGAACGGAAAGGAACGGTCTCTGTTCAGTACCCCTTGTTTAAATCAGCAAGTAATGGGTAGACCAATAATAAAGGCAAAAAAACTCTGGAAAAGGATGTTGAGAAGGATGAATGTACTTGTTATTGGAGCAAATGGCCATACCGGACGCCTCATCATAAAAGAACTTGTAAACAGTACGCAGCACTTCGCAAAAGCCATGATCCGCAAATCGGAACAAACAAAAGATATGGAAGGCCTCGGTGCGAGACCGATTGTGGCAGATCTTGAACAGGATTTTTCATATGCTCTTGAAAACGTCAATGCTGTCATCTTCGCTGCTGGCAGCGGAAGTAAAACCGGCGAGGATAAGACCATTGCGATTGATCAGAATGGAGCAAAAAAAGCGGTCGATTATGCCAAGCAAAATGGCATCGAACGGTTTATCATGCTGAGTTCCATGGGAGCCGATAAGCCCGAAGATGCCCCTGAAGGCATGCATGTCTACTTAAAAGCAAAACACGAAGCGGATGTACATCTGCAGGAAAGCGGACTTAACTACACAATCGTCCGTCCTGGAGCACTCACTTTTGACGATGCTGAAGGAACCATTATTGCCGAACATTCCATCGCAGACAAGAACGGCAGTATCCCGCGCGCTGATGTAGCAAAAGTATTAGTTGAATCATTGACAACACTAGAGACGAATCATAAAGTGATTGAAATCCTTAATGGTGGTACTCAGGTTAAAGAAGCTCTCAAACACGTATAAGCTAATTAAAAAAGAAGGACCAGCTCTTGTAATGCAAGGCTGGTCCTTCTTTTCATTTATCTAGCAGTTCTCCGGCGTACCCTTATCCGTCGCTGTCACGAATGATGATCCACACCCGCAAGATGCAATCGCATTCGGGTTGTCGATTGTAAAGCCTCCGCCCATCATGGACTGCTTATAATCTATTTTCGTACCGTTTAGAATAGGAGCGTCATTCTTTGCCACAACAAGCTTGATTCCGTGCTGTTCAAGCACTTCATCACCCTCCTGAAGCTCATGCTCAAAACCCATTCCATAAGAAAGACCGCTGCAGCCTCCCCCTTTTACCGCTACACGCAGCATGGCATCCGTCTCGTCATGCTCCTTCATCATATCTTTAATCTGAAGGGCAGCAGCTTCTGTAAGATTCACGAGTTCACTCATTCACTACACCTCCAACCTTTTCTCTTCTTACTTATTAGTATACTCCTTTCTATTTTACTACTCAACCGAAGGGAACTATGTGACTCACATTTAGCTGAACTGAAAATATTGTCCAGCGATTGAGTGGGTAGGATTGTACCGGGTTCACTCGATTTGGAATGTACCTGGTACATTCGCTTTGGATTGTACCTGGTACAGCAAACTTTGACCTGGATTAAAATCCCGCCACCTCAACCAGACAAACACCGCCAAAATACCCAACTTTTTTTATAAACACCAGAAAAATCACTAGTCCAAATCTCCCTCGTCAAGGTATAATAAGGTAAATAGTCCTTGATTGAGGTGAGAATGATGACTGCATTAACGCCCTTTTACGATAAAAAAGTCCAATGTCTTGCTTGTAAACATTCTTATTCCACTACTAAAATCCGCTCCCGTTTCGTCAAGGTCAAAGGTCATGAAAGTGATTTTTGTCCTGTCTATGAATCTGACGAACTCAACCCTTTACTCTACAATGTATCCGTCTGCCCTCAGTGCGGCTTTTCCCATACCGATGAATTCACCACGTATATCGTCCCGGTATTAAAAACAGATCTCGAACAGAAAATAAGCAGGCACTGGCAGCCACAGGATTATGGCCGTGAACGCTCTATAGACGATGCCATCAAAACGTACAAGCTGGCTGCCTATTGCGGACTCATTAAAAAAGAAAAGAAGATAACGATTGCCGGGTTATACTTGCGGACAGCCTGGCTCTTTAGGATAACAAATAAAGAGCAGCAGGAAAGAAGGTTCATCAATCTGGCGACCCATGAATACATCGATTCTTATCTGAACGATGATTTCAAAGGGACAGCCATGTCTGAAACAAAGCTTCTATACTTGATTGCAGAACTCCTCCGTCGTCAGGAAAAGGTTGAAGAAGCTGTGAAGTACCTATCTAAGGTGATTGAAAAACAACATTTATCAACCGAGCCAAAGATTGTGGAAATGGCAAAGGAACGATGGCGCGAAATGAGGGAAAGCTTTAAAGATCAGAAGCAAAATCATCTGGCTTGAAGTGACTTTCCAATAAAAAGCTGGAATATGATCTCCAGCTTTTTTCTATTTTTATACTCCGGACGCCCGCAGAAATCGAAGTCTTGCATGTAACAGGCAGTGGCTTTATAAAACAAAAAAAGCCGATACTAAGATCAGCTTGAAATTAAAACATTGGATTTTCTTCTAAAAACTGATAGATATTTTCAACCAATTCATCCGGTGTATCGCCTTCGACAGGTTCCCCATTCACTAAGGCGTAAAAAGATGACGCGCATTTCCCGCAGTAGCCTAAACAACCGTATTCGATGACATCGAGGTTTGGATCTCTTTCTAATATTTCAAGCGCTTTTTGCGCACCACTTGCTAAGTTACTTATACAGAATTCTATAATAGGTTTCAATTCCATCACCTCTCTACTCTTTGTAATGCTACCTTTTTTTAAGAAAATCGTCAATCGTTGCGCTTTGTATATCCGTATAACAGATTGTGAACATTTTCCCTTATTTCTGTTGTGAAAAGGCTCCTATTTCGATATACTTTTAATGTTAATAGGTTTATTTATTTGATAAACCGTCTAAATATGAATCATATTGAAAATGCTTACTTTTCAGGACAGTCGTCCTTTTGCCTCTACCCTGTAGAGAATGTTATATAAACACACTATTTCGACAAAAATGCAGAGTGCCAAAAAGGGGAAATTAACATGAAACAATTAGTGCTGCTTGGCGGAGGATATGGCAATATGCGCGTTCTTCTTCGCTTATTACCGAACCAACTCCCGGAAGACGTGTCCATTACGTTAATTGATCGAAATCCGTATCACAGCCTGAAAACAGAATACTATGCACTGGCAGCCGGGACGATTTCCGATCATCACGTACGCGTATCATTCCCGGAACATGCCCGCTTATCCTATGTGTACGGTGAGATTTCAAAGATTGATACTAAAAATAAGACGGTCCAGCTTCAAGACCAGGATGCTGTGCCATATGATGACCTGATTATCGGACTAGGTTGTGAGGACAAGTACCATAGTGTACCTGGTGCAGATGAATTTACATACAGCATCCAGACGATCGATAAGTCACGCAAAACGTATCAGACGCTGAATAATCTCCCCGCCGGCTCCATTGTCGGGATTGTCGGAGCAGGACTGAGTGGAATCGAGCTTGCAAGTGAGCTCCGTGAAAGCCGGACTGATCTGAAGATTAAATTATTCGACCGCGGGACGCGTATCCTGAATGCATTCCCGGAACGCTTAAGCTCCTATGTCCACGGCTGGTTCGAAGAAAACAATGTGGAAATCGTCAATAATTCAAACATTACAAAAGTCGAGCCTAACACGCTTCATAACCACGAAGAACAAATTTACTGTGATGCCATCGTCTGGACAGCAGGAATCCAGCCTACCAAGGTGGTACGGGAAATGGATACTGAAAAGGATTCAAGCGGGCGTATCGTGATATCAAAATATCACAACCTGCCAAATGACGAGCACGTTTATGTAGTCGGGGACTGTGCAAGCCTTCCTCAAGCACCCAGTGCACAGTTAGCGGAAGGGCAGGCGGAGCAAATCGTCCAGATTCTTTTGAAACGCTGGAAAAATGAAACGCTGCCGGAGGAACTGCCAAAGATCAAACTAAAAGGCATTCTTGGTTCCCTCGGTAAAAAGCACGGATTCGGGCTGGTGAACGAACGATCCATCACCGGACGTGTTGCCCGCTTACTGAAATCAGGTGTTTTATGGATGTATAAGTATCATAATGGATAATTGTTAGCATAAACCGCACTTTGGTGCGGTTTTCTTATATTTCCATTCAAAATCACGGGTAAATCCTGCCGAAACAAAAAAAGACTTCCCATCTAGGAAAGTCCAAATTCACTACCAGCTATAGCTTCTATACTGCCTCATATCCATATTTCTCCAACTCTGAATAAATCGTCTTCAAGCGCGGATTCCCTTCTCCGACGACTGCGCCTTCCAAGAGGACGATCGGATAAAACATATCCTCTTCGATCACTTTTGAGGCGAAGCTTTTGATTGCCTCGTCTTCCGGCGGATTGTGGATGTCTATATATCTTATCGTGAATGGCTGATCCGGGTACTTGCGTCCGACTGCTGCCTGGAGCCATTCGTATGTTTCTTTCGATGAAGGCATATTCACGCAGCTCGGACAAAGGATGTCAGCACCATATACATGTATCTCAACTGATTTACGCTTCATACTCTCTTCTCCCCCTTTATTTCCCCTCATACATTCATTTTACAAAAAAAACAGCAGAGTTGGAATAAAAAAGGGCTATTTAGCAGGTGGAATCTCTGACCATTAAAATTCATATTCTGTAATAAATTGTTGTTATTAACTGTTTTCAGCTGTTGATTGGAGTGAAGAGGCAGACTACCGGGGAGCAGCGAGGTCTTGAACGCAGATCCACAGCGAAGGTAATGCAGCAAAATAAAAAAAAGAAATTCCCAATTGTTTGCGGGTTGATAGATTTTTTACACATATGTCATTATAATAGAGAGTAAGGAAAGGAGTAGATAATGATGGCTGATCAAGCGCAATTTGATTCCGTACAGGAAGTACTAGATAAATTACGTCCGTTCCTACTTCGCGATGGCGGGGATTGTGAACTGGTGGACGTGGAAGATGGTATCGTGAAGCTTCGTCTTTTAGGTGCATGCGGAAGCTGCCCAAGTTCGACAATCACTCTTAAAGCTGGTATTGAACGTGCACTAGTCGAGGAAGTACCAGGAATCGTTGAAGTAGAACAAGTATTTTAATTTACCTGCACTGGATGACTCAATTGTTGAGTCATCCTTTTTTTTACCTTGGATTCAGTATCTAATCTATTGCAAGTCCACACACATTGTTTTCCCCTGAGTGGTTGGCTAGCCGGCATCACAGTAAACAGTTAACACTCAATGTAGAAATATATACCATTCTTTCCATCTGTTTTTATGTGCATGATGTTTCTTTTTATTCATATACAATTTATAATAACGAAGATTTGTATTTTAGGGGGAGAAAGAGAAGGATTGACTAGAGAGAGATTTCAATACGTTGTTGATGAGATGTTAAGCCGTTTGGATAGTGATCTGAATGTGGTGTTGGAGGATGCTTTTCCCGGGAAGCGATTAGTCGGGGGCAAATACAGTTTGAGTACCCGGTCCATTACGATGTTCATGAAGGATGTCACTGAGCAATGTCTTCGTTTGTTTCCCGGGGATGAATTATTACTCGATTATTTTAAAGTCGTTTTTGCCCATGAACTGGGGCACGCGTATGACGAGAAGCTTATAGAATTAGCAGATCAATTAGATGAAGCCGATGGGACGGAAAGAAATCTGCTGATGCTTGAAATTGAAGAAAATGCCTGGAGATTTGCCCGATCCATTTTACCGGATATCACTCTTTCTTTTGTGGAAGAGATTGAGAGCCAGTCGTTGGCTCCATATTATCTGGCTGTTGAAAAAGATCGTATTCCTGCTTGATGGCAGTTAAAAACACGCATGGATGCCACATGCGTGTTTTTTTTGTTTTTATTTTACCTGTGTCTTGGGCTTGTCCTCATTTAATACGGCAAGGATATTCTCCACGCAGAGATTCATCATCCCGAGGCGGGTTTCGGTTGAAGAGCTTGCGATATGAGGCAGTGCGACGACATTGTCTAATGACAGAAGCGGATGATCGGGATCGATTGGTTCTTTCATAAACACATCCAGCCCCGCACCTGCGATTTCACCTGTTTTCAAAGCTTCTGTCAACGCTTCCTCGTCCACGATCGGACCACGTGCAGCATTGATGAAGAAGGCCGTTTTTTTCATGGTATGAAATTGTTCTTTCTGGAATAACCCTTCCGTTTCCGGTGTAAGCGGAGCTAGGACGACGACAAAATCAGATTGGGCAAGAAGCTCATCCAAGGAGGCATACGCCGCTCCAAGTGTTTCTTCCGCATGTGGTTTCCTGGAACGATTATGATAAAGGATTTCCATGTCAAATCCCTTCGCTCTTTTGGCGACCGCTTCTCCTATGTTCCCCATCCCGACGATTCCGAT
>NZ_JABMCR010000101.1 GCF_013179555.1 Bacillus haikouensis | reverse complement strand
ATGTTTTTTGCTCTATTTTTTCGTGCATACACCCTTAAGTTTGGTATAATTTAACTATTCCATTTTCTGGAGGTACTAAATGAGGATTCTGCAAATCTTGAAAACGTTCATTCTCTCCATCATCGGGATACTCCTGATGGGCGGTTTGCCCGTTTTAGTTTCGGGAATCGCCAATAGTGAATGGCGCTTTGCTCACTATTGGGCAACAATCGGTGAAATCATTGACGCTATCTTACATCCGTCAGGTTTGACATACATTGTCATTGGCGGCCAGAAGGAACGCGAATTATTTCCTTATCTCTGGGAACCGATCCAGTATTCGCTCACCGTCCTGTTTTCTTCTTTTTTTCTTGCCATGCTGATGGCAGTGCTTCTTACGATCTTCACCATGGTGTTCTCTGAAAAAGTCAGAAACTCTATTAAATTTGGTTTCTATCTGCTTGAAACACTGCCTGACCTCCTTATCATCCTGCTGCTTCAACTTATGCTTCTCTATTACTACAAGCAAACAGGCTTGATCGTGGCTGGAATCGCAGCAACCTATGAAGAGAAGGTGTATCTCCTTCCCATACTTGTCCTGGCAATCCTGCCGACTATTCAATTGTACCGCCTGACGATATTGACATTCGAGAAAGAAGAGAAGAAGGATTACGTCCTGCTCGCAAAGTCGATCGGACTCGGCCGCTTTTTTATTTTAATCGTACATATCCTTAGAAATGCCGTCATTTTTGTATTTTTTCAATCGAAGAAAACAGTCTGGTTCATGCTTTCCAACTTGTTTGTCGTTGAGCTGCTGTTCAATATCCCGGGTATTACGAGATTTCTCATGTCTACACTGCAGCCGAAATTATTCACCCTTGCACTGCTCAGCATCTTCATCCCGCTGTTTCTGTTTTATAACATCGGGGAGTATATCCTTTCCCGTAAAGCCAACAGAGGGGAGGAGTTATGATGAGACGCAGTATTTGGAGAAATCCATTATTCCTGACCGGCTTTCTATATTTGTTATTGCTGACTTTGGCAAGTTTTCTGTACACCATTCTGTGGGATGATGAAGTCAGGAGACTCTATTTTATATCAGAAAATGGTTTCCCGGTCGAGTCCGCTCCTATCTCGCCAAAATGGAATTTTCCGTTCGGCACCGATCCGCTTGGTCTTGATATGCTGGGGAAAATTTTAATCGGGGCGAAGTACACCCTGATCATGTCCTTCATCATCGCTTTCTTGAGAGTCGCCATCTCCCTGCCGATTGCACTGGTACTCGGAACCTATCTGCAAAGATTCAAAAAATCGATCAACGGAACAATCGATTCGTTTCACTACATCCCATTATCGATCCTGGCGTACTTCCTGCTTCATCCTGTATTATGGGAGCCGTTCAACGGATTTCCTACCACGATGACGGAACGATTCATCATTGAAATTCTGGTACTGACACTTCTCATCGTACCGATCATTTCTTCGCTGTTGGGAAATGAAGTCTCGATGGTATACAGGGAGGAATTCATCTTAAGCGCGAAAGTACTGGGGGCAAGCAAGCTCCGGATCATCATGAAGCATATCATTCCTTCGTTAAAAGACAAGCTGGTCGTCCTCTTTGGGCAGCAAATCATGCAGACGCTGATCATCTTCATCCATCTTGGATTGCTGAAACTCTTTGTCGGTGGGACGGACGTCGATTATTCCTTTGTCCCAGATCCGCCTCAGTCCACCACCAATGAATGGTCGGGGCTGATCGGCGATTCGTTCCGGTATCTCCAAGGTGCACCATGGGTACCGCTCAC
The DNA here is from genome assembly GCF_013179555.1 of Bacillus haikouensis. Classification (GTDB taxonomy): domain Bacteria; phylum Bacillota; class Bacilli; order Bacillales; family Bacillaceae_B; genus Rossellomorea; species Rossellomorea haikouensis_A. The sequence goes on along the minus strand of NZ_JABMCR010000101.1, from coordinate 12,039 downwards.
TCCGATCTTGTTCTTTGCAAGTGCGATGTTCGCCATCGCCCTTATGATGGAAGGATACGTGCGGGCAAACTCGGGGCATTCGTACTATTATAAAAAGTTCAAGGAGAAATATAAGGGAGATGTGAAGGAAGAGGAGTACGAGGTGCGAGGGAAAGACTTTGAACGGGTGACCCACAAGGGTGATTCGATCGGAGGGTGATGGTGATGATTCCGACGTCCTGTATCGATGATTGGTGCCAGGCACAGATCGCTCAGATTGTGCCAGGAACAAAAAGGCAGGATTGTGCCAGGAACAAAACCATCAGATTGTGCCAGGCACAATATTGGGAATTTGTTCCCGGAACCGGAACCTTTACCAGGCACGACTTTAATTGTACCTGGTACAAATAAACCCATCTGTACCAGGTACAATTAAGCGCAAATGTACCTGGTACAAAACACCACTGTTGTACCAGGTACACAAATTAGGTACAAAAAATAAAGCACACAAAAAATATCCACAAATAAATCCGCAAAAAAAGACCGCCGCAAAAATCGCCAAGGCGGTCTCTGGTAATACTACTGCTCAATACATACTCAAATGCCGATTCTTCCCCTTCAGGATCTGGTACACTCCGTACAGGAACAATCCGACTGCTACAACCGCCAGGATCCACTGGCCATATGGCTGCTGAGCGATTTTTGAAAGGGCGCCGTCGAGTCCTTTTGTTTTATCGGGATCTGCGGTGATGGCTGTCTGAATGAAGAAATATCCGACAAGCAAGAAGACGAGTCCGCGGGATACTAATCCCATTTTCCCTGTTTTCTTACCCAATTCCCATTCCTTATCGGACATTTCATGTCGCTTGAAATCGTTCGTGTAGGTGCCCGCAAATGCACTGTAGATTTCGTAAATGGCGAACCCGGTGATGATGGCGCCGACGATGCCGATGATCCATTGACCGAAAGGCTGTGTCAGCAAGTTTGCCGATAACGATTGTTTGGATCCGGAGCCGGAACCGCTTTTCGCATGCATCGCAATCTTGAAGGCATTGTAGGAAAGTGCACCATAAATGATGCCGCTAGTGATATGGGTAAGCCTCCTTAAAGCTGATTTCATGAGGGTGTCTGAATGTCCGGGATCTTTGATTGCTTCGATGAAACTCCAGATGACGATGCCGATGATTCCGAAGCCGACGATCCATAACAGGACTTCCCCAAACGGCGCCTGTGCCACTGCACTGAAAGCTCCGCTTGAGTCGGACATGCTGCCGCCAGCACCGAATGCGGCCATCAGTGCCAGGGCACCGATCATCAAATAAACGCTTCCTCTTGCTATATAACCAACACGTGCAAATCCCCTGATCCACGGTTTGATATCCCGGGAGGAGGGAGAACGTTTACCGCTTGTGACTTTTGAGGAGATTGCTGATAAATCGGCCATTTTCATTCTTCCTTTCTGGTACGTCGTTCCTGTTACTTATGAAGGGTTTTCCCCATAGTAGTAAAATGGAAACCTCCCATGGTATGAAAAACATCTCCATTTCCGGAGAAGAAATTTTTACAAAAAACATATTTACAATGATGCATGAGAGGAGTATTATAGCTATCATCGAAGCTCTTTTCTTTTGGAAACAGCTGAATATATTCTTTATCGCTTAATTCTTTTGAAACGGGGGACCCGAGTTACAGGGGTGAATCCTTATTTAAGGTAGGGCTACTTCCATCGCCCGAATCCGTCAGCTAACCTCGTAAGCGTAATGGGAGAGGATGATACTTGTGATCAAAAATTGATGACCGCAGGGTTTATTCCTTGTGGTCTTTTTGTGCTGTTTTTTTGTGAAATACCTGCTTAACGGGTATTTCGTAACGTGTTTGAATGCTGTCCTCACGAGGAATACATTATGGGCTGAGATAGTCTAAATGGCTTGCTCGGTTTATGTCTTTGTTTTTAACTGGTTTCAGCTGTTGCACGGAAATCAACGGCGGTGTTTAATAGCGCCAAATGGATAAGCTAATAAAAAGGTTTTGGAGGGTACACATCATGAAAAAACAATTTGCCGTCATCGGGCTGGGACGTTTTGGAGGAAATCTAGTTCAAGAGCTCGCCCATCTCAATGTGGAGGTGCTTGCCATCGATATCCACCATGATGTCGTTCAAAAGTTTCAGGACGTCGCGACACATGCGGTCCAGGCGAATGCGATGGACGAATCGGTGCTGAAATCACTCGGTCTGCGGAATTTTGATCATGTCATCGTGTCGTTTGGGGAAAATGTAGAAGCGAGCATCCTGACGACGCTTCAATTAAAGGAGATCGGTGTCAAAGAGGTGTGGGTCAAAGCATCCAATACGTATCATCAGAAGGTGCTGGATAAGATCGGCGCGGACAAAGTCATTCATCCGGAAAGGGACATGGCAAGAAGGATCGCCCACCATATTACGTCTGAAAAAATCATCGATTATATAGAAGTATCGAAGGAACACAGTATCGTAGAGGTGCTGGCTACAAAGAAAGTGGCAGGGAAAAATCTGATTGAATTAGATGTGCGCGCAAGGTACGGCTGCAATATCATTGCCATTCACCGCGGTGAAGAAGTCATCGTGTCACCGCCTGCGGATGAAGTCATTCAAAAGGAGGACCTTCTGATTGTGATCGGTCATAACCGTGATATTAATCGCTTTGAAAAAGAAGGTGTATAAAGAATGAAGAGGAAAGTCATACAGTGGAGCCCGCCTCAGCTTCTGGTGATCACGTTTATCTTTTTCAGCACACTCGGGATGCTTCTTTTAAAGCTGCCATTTGCCACAGTGGGCGGCATCACGATGCTGGATGCGTTATTCACGGCGGTGTCGGCGATGACTGTCACTGGATTGATTGTTGTTGATACAGGCAGTGTGTTCACACTGTTCGGGGAAATCGTCATCATGTTTCTGATCCAAATCGGCGGTCTCGGAATTATGTCCTTCGCTGTCCTGATTTTTATGATGATTGGGAAGAAGATCGGGTTCAAGGAGCGGCTTTTGATTCAGCAGGCATTAAATCAGTCGTCTGTCGGCGGCGTCATTAAACTTGTAAAATATTTATTTGTCTTTTCTTTTACGGTGGAAGCTGCCGCGGTCGTGCTGCTCGCAGTCGAATGGGTGCCTGAATATGGATGGGGCAGAGGCCTGTATGTCAGTTTATTTCATTCCATTTCGGCTTTTAATAACGCGGGATTTTCCATCTGGGAAGACAGCCTGATGAGGTATGTGGATAATCCGACAGTGAATCTTGTCATCTCGTCCTTGTTCATCATCGGGGGAATCGGGTTCACGGTGCTCGTTGATCTTTATAAGACGAGGTCATTCAGAAAACTGTCTCTTCATACGAAGATCATGTTGTGGGGTACGTTGATCATCAATACGGGAGCCATGATCATCCTTTTTATTTTAGAATACAACAACCCCGATACACTCGCCAATATGACTCTTTTCGATAAGCTGCAGGCAGCATACTTCTCGGCAGTCACTCCTCGTACAGCGGGGTTCAATTCGCTTGATTACGCAAGTATGGAGAGGGATTCCATTTTATTGACGATCCTGCTCATGTTTATCGGGGCAGGAAGTGCATCGACAGGCGGAGGGATCAAGCTGACGACATTTGTGGTCATATCTTTGAGTGTTTTTGCCTTTCTGAAAGAAAAACGTGAAATCCGCCTGTTCCGCCGGACAATCAGCGAATTTCATATTTTCAAGGCATTAGCTGTTTCCATGATGAGTGTGTTTCTGGTATTCACCGCTTTATTCATCATGAATATCTCCGAAAAAGGAGCGGAATTCCTGCCGATTCTCTTTGAAATCGTCTCGGCATTCGGAACCGTCGGCCTGTCCATGGGTATCACCGGTTCCCTTACAGACATAGGGAAGAGCGTCATCATCGTCGTCATGTTCATCGGCAAACTCGGCCCGCTAACCCTTGCATTTTCATTATCAAAACCGGATAAGGAGAAAATTCGTTATCCGAAGGAAGATATATTGACAGGGTGAAATCAACTAAAACCAGTGCCTGCTTTCCAGCACTGGTTTTCGTTATGTCTGCCTCGCTTTTAAGGAGCGACTCCTCAGCGCTTTAAAGCAATTGAGGACTGTCCTTCAATTTATTCTCAAAATTCACAATAACAATACAATGGGTATGCAATTTGACAAAAAGGGGGGTATTTAAGCGTTTACATGTGGGGTGAGTGAGATTGACGGAAGATGAAGTGTTCAATATAATGTGGAAAAATTCTGAACTTTTTACAGGGTGGTGTTGTTCATGAAAACTGTTTATAATTTCTCGGCCGGACCGGCAGTGCTGCCAAGCTCAGTGCTTGAAAAGGTGCAGCATGAACTGCTTGATTATGAAGGCACTGGCATGTCCGTGATGGAGCTCAGCCATCGGTCTGCCCCATTTCAACAGATTATCGATCAGGCGGAAGCATTGCTGAGAGAACTGCTTTCGATTCCGGAAAATTATCACGTCTTGTTTATGCAGGGAGGAGCTTCCCTTCAATTCTCCATGGTCCCGCTGAATCTTCTCGGATCTGATGAAACAGCCGAGTATATCGTGACGGGCAGCTGGTCAGGGAAAGCGGTGAAAGAAGCGGATAAAGTCGGGGAAATAAGGAAGCATACGCCGGATGCTCAAACCGCCATTCCGTCTTATACGGCAAAGGATTTCTCTGGAAACAGCCGGTATGTACATATCACCTCGAATAATACAATAGAAGGAACGCGTTTCGCTGAATATCCGGATACTGGGGATATCCCGCTGGTTGCCGATATGTCATCTCATATTCTTTCAGAGAAGCTCGATGTTTCGAAATTCGGTCTCATATACGCAGGGGCCCAGAAAAACCTGGGTCCATCCGGGGTGACAGTCGCCATCATCAGGGAAGATCTGGTCGGGGATGCCCCGGATTATTGTCCCGCACTTCTGAATTACGAAACGTATGTCAAACATGGCTCACTATTTAACACACCGCCGACTTTCTCCATATATGTATTGAAACTTGTGCTCGAATGGGTGAAGGAATACGGCGGGGTAGAGGGAATGGAAGAACGCAATCAGGAAAAAGCACATCTCCTGTATTCCTATATCGATCAATCCGGACTTTTTCAAAATCATGTCACTGAAGCAAACCGGTCACTGATGAACATTCCATTTACGGCAAACAATGATGAAGTGAACGCCCGATTTTTAAAAGAAGCCAAACAAGCCGGATTTGAGTTTCTGAAAGGTCACCGGTCAGTAGGCGGGATGCGTGCCAGCCTTTATAACGCCATGCCGATTGAAGGGGTAAAGGCGCTTGTGGAATTCATGAAGAACTTTGAACAGAACGAAGTGAAGGAGGATCAACATGCTTTCAATTAATACGTACAATGCGATATCAAAGAGCGGGTTATCATTAATAGAGGACGACATCAATTACCACTTGAATGGAGAAGGAGATCCGGACGGGCTTCTGGTACGTTCCCAGAATCTTCATGACTTCACGTTCCCTCCGTCTTTAAAAGCGATTGCCCGTGCCGGCGCAGGTGTCAATAATATCCCGGTGGACTCCTGCACAGAAAAAGGGATCGTCGTATTCAACACGCCCGGTGCTAACGCAAACGCCGTTAAAGAACTTGTACTTGCAAATCTGATCGCTTCTTCACGGAACCTTTATTCAGCGGTTGGCTGGGCAAAAACGCTTCATAACCAGGAGGATGTATCAACTGTCGTCGAGTCCAAAAAGAAGGAATTTGTCGGAAGTGAAATCAAAGGGAAAAAGCTCGGAGTAGTAGGGCTTGGAGCCATTGGTGTGCTCGTTGCGAACGATGCACTGGCACTCGGCATGGACGTTGTCGCATACGATCCGTTCATTTCGGTCGATGCAGCTTGGAGATTGTCCCAGGATGTGAAACGTGCGCATAATATCGAAGACGTATGGGCGCAATGCGACTTTGTCACCTTCCACATGCCGCTGACAGATCAAACGAAATATTTCGTGAATAATGAGAGCTTTCAGCGCATGAAGAAAGGCATCACCCTCCTGAATTTCTCCAGAGGGGAGCTTGTGGAAGAACATGCCCTGGGAGAAGCATTAAAAGCCGGTACCGTCAGAAGATATGTCACCGATTTCCCAAATGAGTATGTGTTGAAGCTGGACAATGTGGTGCCGGTCCCCCATCTCGGGGCATCAACCATTGAGTCGGAAGAAAACTGCGCCGTTATGGCGACACAACAACTGAAAAGGTATTTGGAAACCGGGAATATCAAACATGCCGTCAACCTTCCTAATGTGGAACTTCCGTACAGCGGGAAAATGCGGGTGACCGTGATGCATCAAAACATCCCGAACATGGTCGGCGGCATCACCACCACTCTATCCGGATATGCGGTCAACATCGCCGACATGATCAACCGCAGTAAAAACACATGGGCGTACACGATGATTGACCTTGACCAGAAACTGACAGAAGAAGAACAAAACGATGTGAAAACCAATTTGAAAGCCATTGAAGGCGTTGTATCGGTTCGACTCATCTAAATAGTGTGACTAGAACTCCCTTAACCCGAGAAGAATGTGTAATAGACACTAACTCGGATTAAGGGAGGTTTTAATCTATGCCAAGCGTATCCTATCAGGGATCCACATTATTTTTCGATGATATAGGAAAGGGGACACCCCTTGTATTTATTCATCCGCCTGGAATGGGACGGATCGTTTTCTCCAAACAACATACTCTTGCCCGGCATTTCCGGCTGATCATCCCCGATTTGTCGGGACATGGAGATTCACCGTCAATGGAGACTTTCGTCAGCATTGAATCTTATGCGGATGAAATCAACTATCTCCTCGATCATTTAAAGATATCTGCATGTGTCCTGATCGGCTATTCGGCAGGGGGAATCGTGGCACAACGATTTGCCGCTGCATACAAAGATAAAGTAAGTTCTCTCATTCTGATCGGAGCTTATCCTAAAGTGATACACAGTAAGCTGAAGCTGATGCATCTAATCGGGATGAAATTGGTCCGGAATCATCCAGTCCGCCTCGCCAAACTCATTTCCAAGGCACATACAAAAAGCAAGGAAGAACGAGCACAGCTTGTCCTTCACATGAACAAAGCGAATCCGGAGATCTGGTACCATTTTTACAAACAGTCCCTTCAATATGACGGAATTGAGGAAATAAACCGATGCAAAATGCCGCTTCTCTTGATCTATGGGGAAAAATCAGATTGGGTTAACGATCAAATGGAGTGCTACAAGGATTGTCACTCTAAAAAAATATATATCATCCCCGGTGCCTCCCACCAGATTCCGACCCTTTACCATGATGCACTCAATGCCATCCTGCAGGGCGAAGTGGAGGAACTGCTGAAAAAGGGTTGAGTTGTTTCTTTTAAAGAGAATAGGGTAAAGTACATCCCGGGATTAAAATAAAGAGAGGAGAATACAATGGGAATCCATCATTATTTCAAAAGTCTTTCGGACCTTGAGACACTCGTCCGCTGTCCGGGGCGTTTTAAATATCATGAGCATAATGTTGCAAGCCATTCCTTCAAAGTGACCAAAATCGCCCAATTCCTGGGGACTGTCGAGGAACAGAATGGACAAGTGGTCGACTGGAAAACTCTCTATGAAAAGGCACTCAATCATGACTATGCCGAACTGTTTACAGGCGACATTAAGACACCTGTTAAATATGCCTCGGAGGAATTACGCGATCTGTTCAGCCAGGTTGAGGATGAGATGGTGAAGAAATTCATCTCTACAGAATTCCCCCAGCAATTTCAGGAGGTATACAGAGGGAGGTTCAAAGAAGGAAAAGACGCTTCTCTGGAAGGGAGAATCCTTTCAGTAGCTGACAAAATCGACCTCTTGTATGAATCGTTTGGAGAGATCCAAAAAGGCAATCCCGAGCCGTTATTCATGGAAATCTATCAGGAGACACTGTCAACAATCGTGAAGTTCAAAGAACTGGAGTGTGTCCAATACTTCCTCGAGTATATACTTCCGGACATGCTCTCCGAGAAGTTCATCCCCCACAGTGAATTGAAAGAACGCACAGAACGATTGATCCGCTCCGGTGACGAATAAGGAGAAATTCCTTTCCAATGCGAAGCATATTCGTTAAAATATGGTTATTCCCTTCAAGGAGAGTGGATCGTGTCTAAAATCATTCTAGGAATCTTTCTGCCGGGATTGCTGGTGGTTCTGTTTACCAGAGTCACGTACAATCACTATGTCGGACTCATACTTACCGTAGCACTGATTGCTGCATCTGTTTATAAAGGATATACAGATTCCTGGTGGCTGATCGTTGTCGACGCCGCATCATTGACGATAGGATTCTGGTACAGCAATCAAATGATGAACAAAGCAAGAGAAGATGCCTGAACACTGTGGATGAAACGGTGCGCAGGCATTTTTTTTTGTGTATTGTGGATAAGTCGTTTAATTTTGTGCATAAGTGAATTGGGAAATAAAATACCCACAATGTGAATACGTGTTCATACACAATATTCACAAGTTATCCACCTTATTGTGGATAAAAAGAGTTATTTTCCACAGGTTTTTATAAGTTATTCACAAAGTTATTCACAACTTGTGTGTATGGCCAGTTCCAAACAGCTTTAAAGCGGGAAGAGTAGTATAAATTGACCAAATGCAAACTACTTATCCCCATTCTCAAACGTTCTGTATGTAACGAAACTCCACTTTATCCACAATTCATAAAAACAAACGAACTTTTGTTCGCTTTTTGTTGGTTATTGCTGTATGAAATGTGGTAGAATGTGTATAGATGAATGGACTGTGTTTATTATGTGAATAAATAGGTAAATAACAAGGTACGGATCCTTTATTATAGGAGGTTTCACGGTGAAGGAACAATTTCAGTTAAAGTCTAAATACAAGCCGGAGGGCGATCAGCCCAAGGCGATTGACAGATTGGTTCAGGGAGTTAATGAAGGGAAACGTCATCAGACGCTCCTCGGGGCAACGGGTACCGGTAAGACCTTTACCGTTTCCAACGTGATTCATAAAGTGGAGAAACCGACATTGATTATTGCCCACAATAAGACACTTGCCGGACAGCTCTACAGCGAGTTCAAGGATTTTTTCCCTGATAATGCCGTCGAATATTTCGTCAGCTACTACGATTATTATCAGCCCGAGGCATATGTTCCTCAAACCGATACATTTATAGAAAAAGATGCGAGCATAAATGATGAAATCGATAAACTCCGCCATTCTGCCACCTCAGCATTATTCGAACGGAGAGATGTCATCATCATTGCATCCGTCTCCTGCATATACGGATTGGGTAACCCGGAAGAATACCGTGAGCTTGTGCTCTCCCTGCGTACCGGGATGGAGATTGAACGAAACCAGCTCCTGAGAAAGCTTGTGGATATCCAATATGAACGGAACGATATCGATTTCAAACGCGGAACATTCCGTGTCCGCGGCGATGTAGTGGAAATCTTCCCGGCTTCGCGTGACGAACACTGTATGCGCGTAGAGTTCTTTGGGGATGAAATCGATCGTATCCGCGAGGTTGATGCACTGACCGGTGAAATCATGGGTGACCGTGATCATGTTGCCATCTTCCCGGCTTCCCACTTCGTTACCAGGGAAGAAAAGATGCAGGTGGCGATTAAAAATATCGAAAAAGAATTGGAAGAGCAATTAGCGGTCATGAAGGAAGATGGGAAGCTTCTTGAAGCTCAGCGTCTCGAACAGAGAACGCGCTATGACCTCGAGATGATGCGTGAAATGGGCTTCTGTTCGGGAATCGAGAACTATTCCCGCCACTTGACGCTAAGGCCTTCGGGTTCCACACCCTATACATTGCTTGATTATTTTCCCGATGATTTCATGATTGTCGTCGATGAGTCCCATGTGACACTTCCCCAGATCAGGGGGATGTTCAATGGGGACCAGGCACGTAAAAAGGTGCTGGTCGACCACGGTTTCCGTCTGCCTTCAGCGATGGACAACCGGCCGCTGCGATTTGAGGAATTTGAAGAGAAAGTACAGCAGCTGCTATACGTATCAGCGACACCGGGACCATACGAACTTGAACACAGCCCTGAAATGATCGAACAGATCATCCGTCCGACCGGACTTTTGGATCCGATTATCGAAGTGCGTCCGATTGAAGGGCAGATTGATGACCTTCTCGGCGAAATCAATGAACGGATCGAGAAAAATGAGCGAGTGCTCATCACGACATTGACGAAGAAAATGTCAGAAGATCTTTCCGCTTATTTAAAAGAGATCGGCATCAAGGTTCAATACCTCCACTCTGAAATCAAGACGCTTGAGCGAATCGAGATCATCCGTGATCTCCGCCTCGGAAAATTTGATGTCCTGGTTGGAATCAACCTGCTGCGTGAAGGTCTCGATATTCCTGAAGTTTCGCTTGTATCGATTCTCGATGCAGACAAAGAAGGATTCCTGCGTTCCGAACGATCACTCATCCAGACGATTGGCCGTGCTGCACGTAACTCGAACGGTAAGGTCATCATGTATGCGGATAAAATGACCGATTCCATGCAGAAAGCGATCGACGAAACGGCGCGGCGTCGTGAAATCCAGGAAAAACACAATGAGAAACACGGCATCACACCGATGACGATTCAAAAAGAAATCAGGGATGTCATCCGTGCCACTCATGCCGCAGAAGAAGCAGGGATCTATGAGGGGAAAGAGACTAAGGTTTCGAATATGTCCAAACCGGAGAGACAAAAACTTATTGCTAGCTTAGAGGTGGAAATGAAAGAAGCTGCCAAGGCGCTCGACTTTGAACGTGCAGCCCAGCTTCGTGACACCATTCTTGAGCTAAAGGCGGAAGGATGAAACAGGAATGGCCAAAGACCAAATTATCGTACAAGGAGCCAGAGCTCATAATTTAAAAAATATAGATATTAAAATTCCCAGGGATAAGCTGGTCGTCCTGACTGGTTTGTCCGGATCCGGGAAATCGTCGCTTGCGTTCGATACGATTTATGCAGAAGGGCAGAGACGTTATGTCGAGTCGCTGTCTGCTTATGCGCGTCAGTTCCTTGGTCAGATGGATAAACCGGATGTTGATTCAATCGAAGGATTGTCCCCGGCCATTTCGATCGACCAGAAAACGACAAGCAAGAATCCCCGTTCAACAGTAGGGACGGTAACCGAGATTTATGATTATCTGCGGCTGTTATTCGCCCGTGTAGGAAAGCCGATCTGTCCGAATCACGGCATCGAAATCTCTTCCCAGACAATCGAGCAGATGGTCGACAGAATTCTTGAGTACCCTGAACGTACAAAGCTTCAGGTGCTTGCCCCTGTCGTATCCGGCCGCAAAGGGACCCATGCCAAGACGCTTGAAGACATCAAGAAGCAGGGGTTCGTCCGTGTCCGCGTTAACGGGGAAGTCCAGGATCTCGGCGAGGAAATCATACTTGAAAAGAATAAAAAACATACAATCGAAGTAATCATTGACCGTATCGTCGTGAAAGACGGCGTGGCAGCACGATTATCCGATTCATTGGAAACAGCTCTCCGTCTGGCGGAAGGTCAGGTCGTCATCGATGTGATCGGGGAGGAAGAACTTCTGTTCAGTGAGCATCATGCCTGTCCGTATTGCGGATTCTCGATTACGGAGCTTGAGCCGAGGATGTTCTCCTTCAACAGTCCTTTCGGGGCATGTCCAAGCTGTGACGGACTGGGGACCAAACTTGAAGTGGATAAAGAACTGGTCATCCCTAATTGGGACCGCACCCTTAATGAGCATGCGATCGCTCCATGGGAGCCGGCCAGCTCTCAATATTATCCATCCCTGCTGAAAGCGGTATGTGACCACTACAGCATCCCGATGGATGTTCCCGTCAAAGATATACCGAAAGATAAAATGGATAAAATCCTTAAAGGCTCCGGCAAAGACGAGATCTATTTCCGTTACGAAAACGACTTCGGTCAAGTGCGCGAAAACTATCTTCGCTTTGAAGGGGTCATGAAAAATATAGAGCGCCGTTACCGGGAAACAAGCTCGGACTATATC
>NZ_JABMCR010000100.1 GCF_013179555.1 Bacillus haikouensis | reverse complement strand
CATATCCACCAAATCGAAGAGACGAAAAAGAAGTTATCATAAAAATTTGTACCTTTTCTTTTTTTAATGATTCATGTAGAATTAGTATCAGGTACTAATAACTTGTAACAATAGGAGGATAACAATGACTCTTTCATTAGCAGGCAAAACATTTGTAGTCATGGGTGTTGCCAATAAAAGAAGTATCGCATGGGGGATTGCTCGTTCCCTTCATCAATCAGGTGCGCGATTAATCTTTACATACGCGGGAGAACGTTTTGAAAAAGGTGTCAGCGATCTTGCAAATACACTAGAAGGCGGAGAGGACTCTCTTGTACTTCCTTGTGATGTAACGAGTGACGAAGACATCGAAAAATGCTTCGCCACGATCAAAGAAGAAGTGGGAGTGATACATGGACTTGCCCACTGCATTGCTTTTGCAAATAAAGAAGAGCTTGCCGGGGATTATATGAACACGACCAGAGACGGTTTCCTTCTCGCCCACAACATCAGCTCTTATTCGTTAACGGCGGTCGCGAAAGTCGCGAAAGATTTAATGACCGAGGGTGGAAGCATCGTATCCATGACCTACTTAGGCGGGGAAAGAGTGATGCAGAACTATAACGTCATGGGTGTGGCAAAAGCATCGCTTGAAGCAAGTGTAAAATACCTTGCAAGTGACCTCGGAAAGCACGGCATCCGTGTGAATGCCATTTCTGCAGGCCCAATCCGTACATTATCCGCTAAAGGGGTAGGCGATTTTAACTCTATCCTCAAAGAAATCGAAGAGCGCGCACCTCTGCGCCGAAATACAACGCAAGAAGAGGTTGGAGACACCGCTGTATTCTTATTCAGTGACCTCTCAAGAGGAATCACAGGTGAAAACCTTCATGTGGACTCAGGATACCATGTTCTTGGGTAATAATTAATATAAAGGTAAAATTAGAGGATGAATCCCGCTGGCCAAATGATGGTTAGCGGGATTTTTTTATAATTGTGTAGAATATGGTGATTTTTGGGCGGATATTTAGTTGATTGGAGGACGGTCAAAGGCTGCTTCGAGGAGGAAAACAGGAAAACGCAATCCGTAATGCTACAGCTGGCCCGATTTTATGAAGCAATCACGAGACTGTATCGGGATCATGCAGAAAGATTTCAACTGAATTTTGTGAAGTACTAATGTTTTCATCATGTGAGGAGATTTAGTTATCGAATGAACTTATAAATGAATTAATCTTTAACCATGCTTACAAGCAACAGAGGACAGTTACTTGTAAGCATGAATGTTATTAGCTATTTGAAGACGAAAGCATTCCGTTAACCAGGATCAAGAACATTACCTTATGGAGTCGTCAGAAAAATATGGTTTATCCCCAAGTGGCGAAAGGTACAGCGGTGCGACTGACCCATGTGAGAAATATTCCATTTCAGGTGTACCAGCTGATGATAGGACGTACAATCCAATTGTGTGGACGTTCCAGAACACTTAAAAACAAGCACAAGTTTTATATCTGGAAACACATTAAAAGGAACATATTACGGGATTTTATATCCATTCAATTAGTCTAGAATATGATGAATAACAAAAAACGGGAAAGAGGTGTCCTATGGGGCATCTCTTTTTTTGTATAAAGAGAGTACTAAGTTCTAACTGATGAATTTTGGCGAATGATAGACTAAATCAATTTGATGAAATTTCTCAGAATTAAAATCATCTCAAATCTATATAGAATGAAATTGAAACTAACCGATTAGTTAGTGAGAAATCAAATCTTATCGTATTATATGTGCACAAAAAAAGTGAAGGAATTTTAAGCTAATAGCAGGTGAGGAAAATGAATGCAGCTTTGTTTCAGGAGATTCAGGACTTTATGAAAGAGGCGGGATGGAGAAAAATAGACCTGGCACAACGATCAGGGATTCATATGAGTGATATAAGCCGGATCTTTAATCACAAGCAACCACTTTCACTAAAACATATGGACGCCATTACGAATGCTCTTGGGTTAGTGGAAGGTTTTCTCTATCCCTTTTATGTTGAGGAATGCTTTAACGAACACAAATTATTGGATAAGCGCAGAAGTGTTCAGTTCTTGTATAAATGTATAACACTTGGTTATGAGAATCAGAAGCGTGACCTGTTGCTTACCATGGTAGCAGAAACGTCACACTCGGTCCGAACCACCTATTTAACCTACATTTTTTCCGTCGCGGAAAAGCTGTTTAAAGCCAACAAAGAAGAGAAGGCATTACCTTTATATGAGTTGATCGTAGAAAATGAATCGAATGATTTTTCAGAACAATTGGCTACTAGTTATTTTAGGCGATTTTATATTGTGAGATTAACTGAGAACGCACAAATGGCACTTACGCATGTGTTAGAGCATCTGATGTGTTTGCCAAGAGAAGTAAGAATGGAAGCGTATTTATGGATAACAGCGTATTACTACCGGCGTGAGCAATGGAAAGAAGTTCTGTATTACGCTGAAAGATTGGAAAGCATGGTCAAGGAGGGTGAGTATTATGCAAGAGCTCTGATGTATAGGAGCTTTGCATTGGCACGCCTTGGGGGTTCACTTGAAGAAGTGTTGGCTGTTACGGCTAAATATGCATTAGTAAACGAATATTTTGCTGAAATAGCAGCTGGAAACCGGTTTGCAGCATATTTAGATTTTGGATATTTGGAGTATGCAGATGAGTATCTTACTTGGTTAGAAGAGAGAGAGGATACATATGTCGGCTTGCCAAAGGTGCTGGAGGCTTTTGTTCATCTGAATCGATTGGAGGATGCTAACCGGTTGTTGGATTGGTATAAACATATTATTGATGACTTGGCTGTAGGTGGAGAACAGTGGCTAAAGGAGAAGGTGCATTTAGATTTTCGTTATGCACATGCTTTGTACCAGTGTGAAACCCTTTCATTGCCTGAAGGATTGGATGAATTATTAAATGTGGCGAATAAAGCAAATCAGATAGGCAATGTAGAGAGGTTCAAAAAATGTCTTCTTGTTTATTGGAAGTATAGGCATCATGCGACTCCTGACCAAAAAAACAAATATATACAATTATTAAGTTTAAAAGAATGCGGGGAAATTCCTTCACGAAGTTATGCAGGCGACGCAGCTAATCTATTTTAATCTACAGCATGTAAGATGAAGAGAAAAAAACTGAATTTGATGAAATTTCGCAAAAGTAATATTCTATCAATTTTAAATAATATGAATATATTACCTGATAAGAAAGAAGGGAAATGACAGATGAAAAAGAGGATCACTAGGAATGTTACTTTATTGGCACTCAGTGCTGGTCTGGCAGGCAGCAGTCTTGTGCCAGCATCACTAACTCACCAGGTTCATGCAAAACCATCATCAAGTATTGATCAAGTTCTATCAAATCTTACTCCCGAGCAGCGTCAAGCGATTAAAAAATTACAAACGCATGACCAAGGAGGACTGCAGTTATCTTCAGAGGTAGATCTAAAGAGTAACGATTCCATTTCTATCATTGTTGAATTTAAGAACAAGCCGGAGAAGACGGCGATTTTGGAAGCCGAACTAGAAGGGAAATCCCTGTCTAAGACAAAAGCAAAAGAAAAAGTAAATGAAGCTCATGAAGGCTTTCAAAAAGATCTGCAAACGATTTTCAAAAATGAGTTAAAACAAAAGAAATCCCCTTTCAAAATCAAGCAGGCATATAAGCATGCATTTAATGGTGTGGCGATGACCATCCCTGCCAATAAGGCAAAAGCACTGCTTGATTCTGAGGCGGTGAAGGCTGTCTGGAGTGATAAGGAAGTTCACATCGAGCCGCCTGTCACAGAAGAAGAATCGAAGAAGAAGGAAGTAACGCATACGAATACCACTTTTCCCGGTATTGAAAAACTCCATCATGAAGGCTTTACAGGAGAAGGTGTGAAGGTAGGGATTCTGGATACTGGAATCGACTATGATCACCCTGATTTACAAGAGGCCTATAAAGGCGGATATGATTTTGTGGATAACGATAATGATCCGATGGAAACAACCTATGATGATTGGGTGAAAGCAGGGAAGCCATGGTCTGCATCGCCATATTATACGGAGCATGGAACGCATGTAGCAGGAATCATTGCCGGACAAGGTAAGAACGAATCTGACTATGCAGTAACCGGTGTAGCACCAGATGCTGATATTTATGCGTACCGTGTATTAGGTCCTCAAGGCACAGGCAGTACTGGGGCCATTTTAGCCGGGATCGATCAAGCAGTGGAAGACGATATGGATGTCATAAACATGTCCCTTGGTGCAAATTACAACGACCCGCTCTATGTGACAAGTATTGCCGTTAACAATGCTGTGCTTGCAGGTGTAACGGCAGTAGTGTCAGCAGGAAACTCAGGAAATGGAATGTATACACTTGGTTCACCTGGTACCTCTCCACTGGCGCTTACTGTCGGGGCAAACGATACTTCTGTCACGATTCCGACATTTACAGGTACGCTACATGCAGGTGAAAATGTATCAGCGGATTTAAAGCTGATTGCCAAAGGGTTTGACGATAAAATAGAAGAATTAAAAGGACAAAATTTACAGGTTGTAGATGGAGAAAACGGCGCCTATTTTGACAAAGATGTGAAGGGGAAAGTGATCCTTGACACACGTGGATATATTGATCTTCGCTCTATGATAAAGAATGCGAAAAAAGAAGGGGCGAAGGCACTTCTGTTATACAACGCTTATCCATTGGAAGATGTGTATTTAGGAGAAGGTTTCGACTCTCTTCCTGTATTCTCTATAAGCGATGAACAAGGAGCTGAAATGAAGGAAGCTCTGGCTTCTGGGAGTGCAACGTTCTCCTTTGATGAGTTAGGTGATCCAGTTGTGACCGGAGGGGACGTTCTAGCTGACTTCAGCTCTCGGGGCCCATCCCGTGTCTTATATGATATAAAGCCTGAAGTCACGGCACCCGGGGTGTCGGTCTTATCTACGGTACCATCATATGTGCATGGAGAAGACCAAATCGGGAACTACAAAAATGCTTATGAACGTTTATCCGGTACATCCATGGCATCGCCAAATGTTGCAGGGGTTGCGGCACTATTAAAACAAACAGATCCTGACATGACGCCTGCCGAGATCAAAACAAGGCTTATGAATACGGCAGCTCCATTAAACGGAGATTACAGTGTATTTGAAGTTGGCGCAGGACGTGTGGATCCGTATAAAGCGATTCATGCACAAGCAAATATTCAAGTAAGTGACGAGACGGAAACGAGTGATGGAGGAGCGTCGACTCTTTCTGATGAGGGAATCCATACGATTAAAGAGACGACAGGTGCCCTTAGCTTCGGGGCTGAAACTGTCAATGGAAAGCATATAAGAGAGACCCGTTCGGTCACACTGTACAATAGCAGCGAAGAAACGAAAACGTTCGACGTGAAAGTCGAATTCCAAACTCTTGGAAAAAGGTTTGATAACGATTATTCCCGCGAGGCCAACGATGCGAAGGCCAATGGTGTCACCGTGGAAACAAAGGAAACGTTGAAAGTGAAGGCAGGTAAGAAAAAGAAAACTGCAGTTACCATGTTAGTTCCTAAAACGGCGGAAATAGGAAACTATGAAGGATATGTGGTGTATACAAATAAAGAAAATCCGGATGAAACCTATCGTGTTCCATTTGGCATTCATACAGCGGAAGAAGGCATCGATCATATTGAAGTGAATCCCCCTGCTTTTACGACCGCTGTCGAGGCTGGTTATAATGGTATCCGATGGTCAGTCGGCCTTAACTTCCAATTGAAATCTCATATGCGTTCGATGGATCTCTTCCTTGTCGATCCAAAAACGAACAAAGAAATCGGTTTTCTTGGTTCATTTGACGGAATGGGTGCCGATGAAAATATCGAATACTATCTAAGAGGTGTGCTGAACGAGGGTTATTACCATCCGTTAACAGGAAATCCAGATCAGCCAATCGCGTATGATAAGGAACAAACCGAGCCGGGATTATACAATATCAGGATGGTAGGGACAAATGATCAAGGGAAAACCTTTACCTCAGATGCCCCGGTTTACTATAGCGTTACCCAGCCAACCCTCGATCTCAATGTAGACTCTGGTGTAGTAGAATATAGTCCGGATCAAACAACGGTACCATTAACCGGTTCTGTTTACGATCCAGGTATTGAAGAAATGAAAGCCGGCGGTTTGGATGTGTCTCAAGCTAATAATAAGTTTGTCTATCAGTTTGGTAGATACAACACTGAAGTTCCATTAGACACTGACGGAAAATTTTCGACGGAGCTCACACTGATCCCAGGTGTATCAGTACTTCCAGTGAAAATGTATGCAGAAAACATGGCAACAGTGCAAAACTATTCTAGTTATAAACAGGTATATTATGTGAAGCAAGGAACTCAGTATGGAACAGCTATTCCAGACAAAAAAAGAGTAACAGCGGGCGATTCGGTGACCGTTACCCTTTCGATGAACAATATGAAAAACATGAAGCAAGCAGTGTATTCCTTTGTGAATCCACCGAACGTAGATGTAACGAGCATTAAACCCCACGCAACATTGAATGGGAAACTGGATATCCAGACAGTAAATTCGGATGTAACCATCGGCGGACAGAAGATGGTGAAAACGACCATTACCGCAACTGTAACCGGTGGTGCTGGACAAACAGGGGTAACAGGAAAGGTTCCAATGGTAGACATCACATACAAAGTAAACGAGGATTCTAACGCGTTGGATGCAACTTTTAATCAATTCGATGTCTCATACACCAACACAGATGATACGATGAAATCCGCTACCGGTATTAGTATACCTTATCATGTGGAACGGACGTACTCCATTTTGAAATCACGTGTATTTCCGGAAGCATTTAGGAATCCTTGGGTACCAGAGGAGCCATTAACACAATTTGATTATGTAAAAGCAGGCACAAAAGTAAAAGTAACAGATGAAGCAGGAAAAGAATATCCAAACAGTTTTGGGATTGAAAATCATACGACTACTGCTTTCTTCACAGCTAAATTACCACTAACGGATAAACCATTCACTTTCGAGGTGGAGGTGCCGGGACATTTCAAGGTGAAGAAATGGTTTACAGTCGGGTTGATAGAAAATGGTGAAGTGAAACCTTATGGGAAAGCAATCTTTCCTGAACCTGCACCTGCAGGAGATGTGAACCAAGATAATGTAATTGATGTGAAAGACGCACTTTCCATTCAATCGAATTGGAATACAGACAAACGCGAAGCAGATATTAACTTTGATGGAGTAGTAGATGCAAAGGATATGCAATTTGTCATCAATAATTACATGATGCAAAATCCTTGGATGGATAACTCTCCAGAACCTCTGAAAACACAAAATGGACAAACATTAGAAAGTGTGTTGGAGGAATTAAATATTCAGTAAGGATAGAGAGCAACGGCCAATGGTCGTTGCTTTTTTCTGCTTGAGAACAAAATGGATGACGAATCCAAAATGAGTTATTTATCACAGATCAACAAATTCATCATGCAGAACGGATAAACTGCACAGGTACTAATCATTTCCAATGGAATAGGATTAATATAAAGGAGTGATGATAATGCCTTGGCAACATAAAATCAGAAATTTAACAGGTAAGCCTGTAGGGATTTCATTAACAAATGGGCAGGGAATATCAGGGATTCTGTGCGGTGTTTCGGGGTCAAAAGTTCTTGTTATTGAATATTTGTATCAAGCGCAATTCGCTCTTAAACAGTATGATTATTTTATGATTCAAGATATTAATGGATTTCCAACTTGCCAGAACAGCCAGCCGCTATATTAACAAACTCGTCACTTCTAGGAGCTTTTTCTATAGTAAATGTTCTAATCTCCTGTTTTTAACAACTTTGCTAACCTACATCCTTAATTTTCATAGTAAGATTATTTATCTAGTATGAAAGAACTCTGTTCAGTCTAACCTTACTTTTTTTTGCTTACCAGGAAAAGGAATTTGAAATATACCTAAGTGTTTATAGATATATGATTATTTTCTGAACGAACCCATTCCAAGCAAGTTCTTGCTAGTTTGAGGTCTTTTATTTCTACACGGAAAAGCTTGGCCTATCCTTTTACTCCAAGCTTTTTTCGTGTGCCCAATTCTCATTACTTTCCTTATGATTACATGTTGTTTGCTTTTTGGGGGAATTTTTTGTTGTGTTTTCACATCTTAACACCTATTACTATTGTAATGCACCGATGAGTTGCTGGTTTAGAGGATAATAGATTTAAAAATAGTATTCTTTCTATCTTGCTTGTTCTTATAGTAAGGGAGACAGCCCTTAAGATATGCATGTATAGTTTCAACAGAGGAAACGCTTGAGGTTCAGGAAGTAGTTCATTTTCCTCATTTATAAACTGGATTTCATTATAAAAGATAGGATGTTACCAAACAATTCCCCCCATTGCCGCAATATGCAAGGTTATATAAAATTTGAACAAGGGTACCCATATTTTTCAAATAGTTCTATTTGTTCGTTGCTTGCATGTTCTATGATCACACTTTACAGATGTACTGGTATTGTTTAACCAATTAAAACGAGGGGGGAACGTTATGAATATAAGAAATCTCAAACCTATTTTAAAGGGCACATTAATTGCTAGCTTGTTAGTTTCTGCAGGAGCACCATCTGGAGCTGTTGCTGAGAAAAATTTTCAGAAAAAACAGAAAAATATAGAGCAAATTCTGATGAATTTAACGGATCAGCAAAGGAAGGCATTGAAAGAGCTGGAGATTTCGCCTGGTTTCACCATATCACCGGAGATAAACCAAAACAGCTCTGAAATGGTTGACGTAATCGTCGAATTTAATCAGGCTCCTGCAAAAGTAGAGGTCGCAAAGCAAGCTGTCAAAGGGAAAAGAATGTCTCTATCTTCTGCAAAAGAAAAAGCTGAAAGTGAGCATGATACGTTCAAAAAAGAGTGGAAAAAGGTCAAGAAATTAAATAGACCAGATGATGAAAAAATGGAGGATGCCAAGATAACGAAAGAATTCCATGCAGCTTTCAACGGAGTAGCGATGACGTTGCCGGCCAGGGCAGTTCAAGAGCTTCTCAGTACAGGAGTTGTGAAGCGAGTGTGGAAGGATAATGAAGTTAAGCTTGATCTTCCACAAGAGGCAAAAGAAATGAATTCAGGGACTCCATCCCATGTAGATGACAGTCTTTCACAAATTGGTGCGGACAAACTTCACCAAGAGAATATTACAGGTGAAGGGATTAAAGTAGGGGTTATTGATACAGGTATTGACTATAACCATCCAGATTTAAAAGATTCGTTTAAAGGCGGCTACGATTTTGTCGATAATGATTCAGATCCGATGGAGGCGACTTATCAAGAGTGGAAAGATTCCGGGAAGCCTGAATTCAATGGTTCCAGTTATTATACATACCATGGAACACACGTATCAGGGTCCATCGCAGCATCCAAGGAAAACAGCTCTCCAGCAGCCGTAAAGGGGGTAGCCCCTGATGTCGATCTTTATGCATACCGAGTATTAGGTCCGTATGGGAGTGGATCGACCGCTGCTGTAATGGCAGGTATTGATAAGTCGGTAACAGATGGTATGGATGTTATCAACCTGTCTCTAGGGTCGAATATCAATGACCCTCTTAATCCGTCGTCTATAGCGGTTAACAATGCAATGCTCTCTGGCGTTGTTACGGTCGTTGCGGCAGGTAACACAGGCCCTAATGAAAAAACACTGGGATCTCCAGGATCGTCTGCATTAGGAATAACAGTTGGTGCCAGCGATGTGTCAGTAACGGTCCCGACCATTACTGCCAATTCGGGAAATCAAGAAATTAAGGATATGAAGCTGTTAGCACAAAATTTCACAGATAACTTGGAAGACCTCCAGAATATGACCCTTCCAATTGTAGAAGTGGGAATCGGGACACAAAGCGATTTTAAAGATGTTGATGTAGCTGGTAAGGTAGCGTTCATTGAACGAGGGCTCATTACATTCGATGAAAAAGTGCAAAATGCAAAAGATGCAGGTGCTAAAGCGGCGATTATTTATAACAATGTCGATGGTGAAATAGAAGCTTTTATAGGCAAAGGGACTAATTATATACCTGCTTTCCACATATCAAAGGCTGAAGGGGAACAACTGAAATCACAATCAGAAATTACCTTTGAGTCGTTAGGAAGTGTCAAGACAGGGGGAGATCACTTAGCGGAATTCAGTTCGAGAGGGCCAGCTCACGGAAATGATGACATTAAACCAGATGTCGTAGGACCAGGTGTGGCGATATCCTCAACTTTTCCTGAGTTTATCAATCATCCCGAAGAGGGAGAAAGTTATGATGCTGCATATGGCCGTCTAAGTGGAACATCAATGGCCTCTCCTCACGTAGCAGGTGCTGCAGCACTCATCATGCAAGCTCATCCCGAATACACACCTTTTGAAGTGAAGGAAGCTTTGATGAATACTGCTGATGAAATGAATGGTGACTATTCCGTTAATGAAGTTGGCGCTGGCCGGATTGATGCGTATGAGTCAGTCCATGCGGATACATTGGTGAAGGTTCTGGACAAAACGATGCATGAACAAGATGGCAGCCTTGTCGAAATTGATGAAGAAACGGGTTCCATTGCTTTTGGCACTCACTTTAAAGAGGAAGAAGGACATATTGAAGACAGCAGAAAAGTCGTAATTCAAAATCTAAATGAAAAAGATACGAAGGAATTTATTACAAATGTTGAGTTTATACCGGCTAAGGGACAGATTCAAGATGCCGGCAAAAATGGGGTAGAAGTAACGATGCCCGATACGATTTCTGTAGAAGCAGGAAAATCTGCTGAAATTGAGCCGGTTATTCGTGTTTCAGAAGTTGCGGAAGTCGGACGTTATGAAGGATACATTCAACTTGTCAATTCGAAAAATGAAGAAGAGAACTACCAAATCCCTTTTGCCATCCGTGTGTCCGATAAAGGATTTGAGAGGATGGAATTGACAAGACCGATGATTACGAATGATCCCGTCAATATTCATCCGTATACGACGGCATATACCAATGCAATCATCAATATATCAAGCCCATTAAAGACGATTGATATGTTGGTGAGAGATGGAAAATCCGGAGAAGCAATTGGATTTATGGGAACCATTGATGCAAGCCATTTATTGACTGGTATTGATTATTGGGGAGATAAAATTTTTGATGGACTGGTATACCCATTCACCAATGATCCTTCGCAGCCAATTTCTGATGAAAAGGTGAAATTGCCGGAAGGTATTTATACGTTTGAAATGATTGGGTATGATGAGCAGGGTAAAGCATATAGTAAGGACGACATTGTTATGATTGACAATACGCCTCCAAAAGTAGAATTATCCATGGAACCTGGCCTTTATGAAGTGAATGATTCAATGTATACAACAGAAGATGGGTATGATGGTCAAGCAATATGGGTACATGGAAATGTATACGATGATGCCGTCGACAAGCTCAAAGAAGAGAAAGGTATAAATATTGATCAATCAATCCATGGTGTACTTTGGTGGGAATATAGCTTCTATGAGCATTTCCTTCTTAACCTAGATAGTGAAGGAAACTTTAGATTCCCTGCTATGAAGGAAAGAATTGACAGCATGACCTATTTAGATACCAACGTGTTTGCCTTTAATAATGCTACAGCGTCCGAAGAATATCCAGGAGGCATTAAGAACTACATGTTCATAAAAGAAGGAACAGAATATGTGGTTCCAAGTTATGATAAAGATAAGCTCCGTCTGGGTGACGAAATTACGATGACATTGAATTTGAACAATGTTCAGCAGCTAGCCTCCGGGGAATTCAGCATTCCTTTTTATAAAAGTTTGTTTGAATTTGAAAATGTCAAAGTCAATGAGGAATTTAAGCAATACGCTGAGCAAAAAGGAGTATCAGTTAACTTATCTGAACCGACAGTCACTGAAGATTACTCTGGAATGAAAGTCAAAGTAGGGGCTTCAATTGACCAAAATGAGTTGAAAATCGATCAAGATCTGCCATTCTTAGATGTCACGTTCAAAGTCATTGGTGACGAATACTACGCCTCAGAGGACTTGACATTTGAAACGCGTTCCTTTAAATATAAGAAAACATCAAATTCTGATCCTTCAATTATCCGAGTATTTAAAGACAAGTCATTTACTATTCTAGCTGGACACTCTAGAGTGAATGGAAATATTAAACCTGAAGCTTTCTATAAAGAAAATGGACAATTGGATTATTCGATCGACTATTCTAAGCTTGGTGCAAAAGTATATGCAAAAGCGGCAGATGGTAAAACTTACGAAGCATCTAAAATATTTGATAATGGATATTTTACAATCGATAACCTTCCGTTATCGGAAAAAGAGTATGAAATCTATGTGAAGGTACCAGGCCATCTTTCAAGTAAAGTAACGTCAAAAATAGTGAAAAACGTCGATGGAGAGCTAGCCGGGGTAGCAATGATAGTAGGTATGGACAAAAACTATGCAGGTGATGTCAATGGCGACAAGATGATTGATATCCAAGATGCGATCACCTCTGTTTTCTCATACGGAAAAGAAAATGTAGGGGTTAACAAGGGAGACATTAACCAAGACGGAAAAGTAGATGAAACGGATCTTCGCTTCATCGAGAAAAATTTCTTGGAAAAAGGACCTGACGCCAAAGAGAATAAAAAGCCAAAAGAAAAACATGGCAAGGTTACGTTAGAAAAATTATTCCGTTCTATTGGTCTTGAGACAATAAATTAGTGAATACAAATAAATGCCAGGGGTAAATTCCTGGCATTTATTTTCCATTATAAATTAATCCGAAAATATTTTTGTCGCCAGCTCAAGAGCCTTATTGGTTTCGTCTGTTTTCACGTAATAATGAAAGAGTTCCTTTTCGTATTGTTGGACCATTGATACATAACCACGCTTTTTAAAGTAGGGTAGAGCGTTAGTGATTAGGTAGTTATAATATTCAGTATGTTGGTTTTTTAGTAGAAGGTGAAGAAGTTTAAAGCTGATTGAATATAAATATTCATTGAGCTCCATTGCAATGGAAATCCCTTCAAATACAAGGTTTTCTAGTTCGTTGTTTGCCAATAAATTACCTTTATGGCAGCTTTGGATGAATCCTTCCAGAGAGGTTAAATAACCTGTTGATTTTTTTTCCTTCAGGGACATGGATTGTTCGTACATTCGTTTTGCGGATTCATATTCTTTTCTATTGTAGTATTCATAAGCTAAGTTATGCAGCACCCGTGCCTTCTTGTCAAAAGCATGACATAAATCGCAAGTTTGAATTAAAGCATCGTATTGTTCGACTTTCTGTTGAAAATCACGATATCCGTCACTCTCCCGCGTCATCAACATAATCATTTCTGCGTCGATCATTTTAAGCAAATTATTACTATTGATAAAATATCGTAACGACTTTTCTGCATAGTAATAAGCCATTACCTTTGAACCTGTGGCAAGGTAGGAGGTTGCTAACGTTAAATAGTACTCTTCATTATTGTAATCATCAACGTTAATAGTTCCTAAGCTAGCGAATGCTTTTAATACATCCTTTTTGGATAAGTAATACATGCCTGATAAATGCTTAAGTAAGTTTCTTTCGTACGGCGGCATATGTTTATGTTTCTTTTTTATGGTTTTGATGATTTTGTCGGCATGTTTAAAATCATGATGTAGTAGATGGTATCTTGCATTCAGAAGGTCATAAAGAATTTGATAGTCACTGATCGTTATTAATGGTTCTTTCTCCAGTTCGTTTTTTATCGTTTCGATTTCTCCATCTCGTTGTCTGATCATAGCATCATGCCAATAATGAAGGAGCCTCTTGATATTTTTATACCGTGTTAACTCCTCTTCAATATTAATCCCGAGCCGTTTAGAAAACAACATTGTAATTTCAGAAGAGTAATCTGTTTTTCCCTGTTCAATTTTACTTACATGTGTATTTGAGCATATCCCATATCCAAGTTGTTCTTGTGTTAGTTTGGCTTTCTGGCGATAAAATTTTATGATTTTTCCTTTATCCAAGCCACATCCACTCCATAATTGAAAGAATATAATGAATAAATACCTTCTATTTAAGGCATCAACAGCCTTTTTAGTCCTCTTATTGTTACTTTTCTATCATTTT
>NZ_JABMCR010000010.1 GCF_013179555.1 Bacillus haikouensis | reverse complement strand
GGAGAGTTAGTCCCATTCTTCAAGGATGCATTTGACTACTGCATCGATTCCGATGAACAGTCGTGGCAATCGGAAAATGTGACGAGGTGCGAAGAAGGCTTCTATCTTCCGAGCGGGGAGTTCAAGACCTTTGATGTAATCAAAGTACCGTTATATCACGGAGACCGCAGCCGAAAAGGACTCGTTATCATCGGTAGGGATATATCCCAGCAGAAAATGGCGGAAGAAATGCTTTTAAGGAAAGAGAAACTTTCCGTGGTAGGTGAACTTGCTGCAGGTATTGCCCATGAAATAAGGAATCCGCTCACTAGCATCAAAGGATTCATTCAACTGCTTAAAGAAAATGAACATGTATCTGAAAGTTATTTATCGGTCATGTCCACCGAGATGGACCGCATCAATCAAATCGTCGGGGAAATGCTCGTCCTCTCCAAGCCGCAAATGCGGGAATTCAAGCCGTTTGACATGAGGGATGTTCTTGATTACACCACTAAAGTGATGGGGCACGAAGGCCTCTTAAAGGGAATCACCATACATGAAAATCGTCCTGACATTCCTATGATGGTATGCGGAGACAAAAACCAGATCATTCAAGTTCTGATTAATATCGTAAAGAACGCGATTGATGCCATGACTGAAGGAGATATCACGATTGACTGTATAACAGACGAAAAGCATGTGAAGATATCCGTGGTGGACCAGGGTGCAGGCATTCCGCCAGAACGCCTGAAACGCCTCGGTGAACCATTCTTTACCTTGAAAGAAAAAGGAATGGGCCTCGGCCTTACAATCAGCCAGAAAATCCTCGAGGATCATAAAGGCAGCCTGCATATTGAATCGGAAGTCAATAAAGGAACAAACGTCCAAATCACTCTTCCTCAATATGTTGAAAATGAATGATGAAAAAGACCTGGACATTGAGATGTTCGGGTCTTTTTTCACTGCAAATAAGGCTTATTAATCGCTGATTTTCATAACACCTGGGGAAGCTGACCACCACCCTTGCAGCATAGATAAAAGACTCCTCCAGCAAACTGTCAAATTAAAAACCAGGTCCCAAAAGGAACCTGGCAGTATCAATTAAAATATCATATGCGCAATGGCAACAATGATCAACAACGTCAAGAATGTACGCTGTAAGAAGATAATCACAAGATCCTTGAAGTCGACCGGGATCTTTGAACCCAGCAATAACCCACCGACTTCAGACATGTAGATCAGCTGTGTGACAGATAGGGAAGCGATCACGAATTTAGTCATTTCACTTTCAATTCCTGATCCGAAGATCGCCGGCAGGAACATGTCGGCAAAACCGACAAGGATGGATTTAGAGGCTTCAGCCGCTTCAGGAACTTGCAGAAGCTCTAATAATGGGATGAGCGGCATACCGACCCATTCGAAAAACGGCGTATTTTCCGCGATGATCAGTGCCGTTGTTCCGATCGCCATAACGATCGGCGCCACTCCCATCCACATATCAATAACGTTTTTCATTCCATCCGCAAAAAATTTAGTTGCACTGTTGTTACGCTTCGCCTGATCAAGAGCTGACTTATACCCATAGCCGAAACGGGTATAGCCCTCAGGAATGATTTCCATCGTGTCCTTTCCTTCCTGATCGTTATAATACGTATCAGGCTTTCGGGATAAAGGAGGGATACGAGGAAGGATAATCGCTGCAATCAGACCGGAAGCAGCTACTGTTAAATAAAACGGAATGAAATAATCTCCTAAGCCTACCTCTGAAATGACGACTAAGCTGAATGTAATGGATACTACCGAGAAAGTCGTTCCAATGATGGCTGCTTCCCTTTTCGTGTAGTATCCTTCTTCATATTGTTTGTTTGTCAGTAAAACCCCGATTGTCCCGTCTCCAAGCCATGAGGCAAGGCAGTCGATGGATGAACGGCCAGGTAAGCCGAAAAGGGGTCTCATGACCTTCGTAAGCAGCGCTCCGAATAATTCCAGTAATCCAAAGTTCAATAATAAAGGAAGGAATAACCCTGCAAATAAGAATACGGAAAACAGAATAGTCAGAAGGCCTTCAGAATTCAGAAGCAGCCCTCCGGTAGCATCTGACCAGACCCATTCAGGTCCGAGCTTGAATAAGGTCATAATGGCATAAACGGCACCTAAAACCCTTACTGCTACCCAAACTGGCGTTACGTTGAAAAGATTATGGAAAAATGGCGATTTTTTAATCAAGTCAGGTTGAGCAGCTTTTGTGATAAACGTCCCGATGACTGTTATTGTAATCAACCCGGTCATGATTGCGGGTACTAACGTCCCGATATTATCTTGAAGCCACCCGGATAAAATGGCAATAGGTATGGTAATTCCGTCTTCCTTGGGAATAGGAATGATAAATAGGAAAATCCCTATTAAAGAAGGTATTAGAAATCGTAAATGACTGACTAGCGAATATCGTTGCTGATTCATATTTTCACCTCTGATGTTATTGTACTCAAGATGCAACATTATTCATTTTAATGTATACATATGAGTTTGTCTACTTGAAATTATTACTCGTGATCAAGTAATCGCTTCATTTTATGCTTGTTAGTTCTTTTATATGCCAATTCAAAATATACCCTGTGTGAAATCTGGATAAACCAATAGTTAAACAGGGGATCCAATTATACAGGGGCAGGCTTTGCCATGGCGGGCCTGCCAGTTCTCTTCTTATCTATAAAAATAGTAATCCGAGCGAAATGACGATCCCGCTGATGACCAGGATAAATACACAGTAGCCCATGATGTCTTTCGCCTTCAATCCGGCGATTGCGAGGGCCGGCAATGCCCAGAACGGCTGTATCAGGTTTGTCCATGCGTCTCCCCAGGCGACTGCCATCGCTGTTTTTGCAACAGAAGCATCCAGTGTTTGGGCAGCATCGAGCATGATCGGGGCTTGTACAGCCCACTGTCCTCCGCCGGACGGTACAAAGAAATTAACAATTCCTGCGCTGATGAATGCGAAGAAGTAGAATGTCACATCATTCGAAATGGACACGAAAGCCTCAGACATTACGACAGCAAGTCCGGAAGCAGTCATCATCCCCATAATACCTGCGTAGAAAGGGAACTGGATGACGATTCCGCTTGCCCCTTTGATCGCCTCCTGGACGGCAGCCAGAAAACGTTTCGGTGTGCCGTGGAAAATGATCCCGAGAAATAGGAACAAGAAGTTAACAATATCCAAATTGAGCGCAAAGCCATTGTTCACAAAATAATAACCAAGGAAAATCACACCGAGAATACCGATGATCATAGACAGCACCATGCTGTTCTCCATTTTTTCAGCAGGAGTCAGAGCCCCTTCTTCAATTCCCGCTGCGGTTTCATTAAATAATGCGGGATCGACTGTGACCGTTTCATCTTTAGATGGCATCAGCAATCTGGCCGTAATCGGCAGAACAACGAATAATACGGCTGTGATAATGAGGTTAAATGGTGCGAAAATCGTTTCACCAGTGGAAATGACACCGATCAAATCCTGGAACGGATGACCTTCCGTTGCGATCGATAACGGGATCGATCCTGAAAAGCCTGCATGCCAGACGACGAACCCGGAATATGCGCTCGCAATGAGCAAGCGGTAATCCACCCCTTTCACCCGCTTAGCGAGCTCTTTTGCAAACAGTGCACCGATAACCAGACCGAATCCCCAGTTGATCCAGCTGGCAATCATGGAAACGACCGTCACGATAACAATTGCGGAACCAGGTGACTTTGCGAATGACGCAAGGAAGCCCAGGAAACGTTTGAAAATCGGGCTGCTTGCCAGTACATACCCTGTCACGAGCACCAGTACCATCTGCATGGAAAATGCGAGGAGTCCCCAGAAGCCTTCTCCCCAGAACTGGACCATTTGAATGCTTGTACTATCTGTAAAGATCAGGCCAAACCCGAACACAACAAGGGTTAAGATGACCACAAACAGAAACGGATCAGGCAGGTATCTCTGCATGATCTTGTTTGATAATGAAATTAGTGCTTTCAACATATTTCCTCCCCTTTGTCTTCACTATCTATAAAACCATCCCATTTCTATTCTTCTATAATGTTATAAGAAAACCCTTTCAAAATTAAAAATTTTCTTGTAATTTGTCGGATAGCATATTTGAGGCGGAGGTCCTGATGAACGTTTTATTCAGTAAATCTGCATAATATTATCCGATTTATAACATTGAAAAATAGCCCAGTCTCTCTTAAGTAGAGATTCTGGGCCATTTTTTCCTGTTTGGATTATTTCTTTTTGGTTTTTGGCTTTCGTTTTATTTCCTTCCTCAAGAGGGAGTAAAGGGTAAAGCACATGAGCAGCAGAATCACCGTGAATGGCAGAGCTGATACAAGCGATGCGGTTTGCAAACCTTCGAGTCCGCTGGATAGGAGAAGGACCGCAGCGATAGCTGCGATCAGCACGCCCCAGACGATTTTAACGAGCATCGGAGGATTCAGGCTTCCTTCTGTCGTCATGCTGCTCAGGATGTACGTGGCCGAATCGGCTGACGTGATCAGGAAGGTGAATATGAGAATGATCGAGAGTACATTTAAGAGCATCGTAAATGGGAGCTCTGCATACGTCGTGAACAATGCCTTGGTCACATCCTGGTTAACGGATTCAGCGATCGACGTGCCCCCGAATAAGTCAAAATGCAGGGCGGTTCCGCCAAAGACAGCGATCCACAATAAAGCGATCAGTGGCGGGATGACCAGGACACCGATGATGAATTCCCGGATGGTCCGTCCTCGCGAAACCCTGGCGACGAACGCACCGACGAATGGAGACCAGGCGATTGCCCATGCCCAATAGAAGATCGTCCAGTCCTGCACCCAAGATCCGCCTTGGTAAGGGGTGAGGCGCAAGCTGTAACGTATAAAGTTGGTTATATAATCACCGATGCCCAATGTGAACGTATTGAGAATGAAAACGGTAGGACCTGCAATAAAGACAAAGACCATGAGCAGAAGAGCCAGTGACAGGTTTAGATTGCTCAGCCATTTGATCCCTTTGTCGAGCCCTGTAGTTGATGACGTTAAATAAAGGATCAACAGTACCAGTACGATCAGCAGCTGGCTGAGGGTGCTGTCCTCCATCCCGAATACTGTATTTAAGCCTCCATTGATCTGAAGGATCCCCAGACCCAGTGAAGTGGCAACTCCCATGACGGTGGCGATTACAGCCAGAATATCAATCATATTTTTAATCCCTTTGGCTTTTTTGCGCCGGCCGAACATTGGAGAAAGCGATGTGGAAATCAAACCATTTTCCCCTTTTCTAAACTGGAAATAGGCAATGATCAGGCCAACGATCGTAAAGACGGACCATTGGCTGACTCCCCAGTGGAAAAAGGAATAAGCCATGGACAGCCGTGCCGCTTCTTCCGTCAATGCTTCAGTTGAAGGGTAGGGTGTTTCATAGAAATGGCTCATCGGTTCGGCAATCCCCCAGAATACAAGTCCTATTCCGAACCCTGCAGAGAAAAGCATCCCGATCCACGTAAAAAATGGATACTCAGGTCGTTCATCATCCCGCCCGAGACGGAGTTTCCCATATTTGCTGATAGCAAGAGCCAACAGGAATACAACAAAAATAAGTACAGATAATAAGTAAAACCATCCGAATGCATATGTAGTGAAACCGAAGGCTGCATTTGCCCCTTTGGCAAACAATTTAGGAAATACTGCTCCAAAAACGACTAAAATGGATATGACGGATGCTGAAATCCAAAATACTTTGTTCAATGTACGATTCTCCAAATGAAGAATCCCTCCTTTGTTTTTGTACCTATATACCTATTATTCTCATACCCCAACCTCACTCAAATCATGTATGAACATTCAAATAACCTGCATAAATGCTGGAGAATTACATAAATGGAAGTGTTCTGATACAATGACTAAATAACAAAAGCACAAAGAGCAAAAGCTATAAAACAGAAAATAAAAACCACATTAGAAAACTACAGAAATGAAGGTGACGAATTATGATTACAAGCATTACAACCGATATGGATGGAACATTGTTAAATGAACAGCAGGAAATCAGTGAAGCAAATAAACAGGCGATTCTTGACGCACAGCGGCAGGGGATTGAAGTCATCGTTGCAACGGGGCGATCTTATGAAGAAGCACGATACGTCCTGCAGGATGCAGGCATTTCCTGCGATATCATCTGTGTAAATGGTGCTGAGGTACGCAGCAAGGAAGGGAAAATCAATTACCAGGCGGGCATTCATTCTTCCCAAGCGAAAGAAATTGCAGCAGCCTTGAATGATACCGGTATTTATTTCGAAGTCTATACAGACAAAGGGACGTATACCGAAAACTATGAGATGGGCATTGAGCTGATCGTGGATATTTTTACAACAGCAAACCCAGGGGTGACGGAAGCGCAAGTAAGGCAATCAGCCCGTGAACGTTTTGAAAAAGGTCATATAAAACTCGTGGAAGACTATGGGACATTATTTAACGACGAATCACAGCTCGTCTATAAATTCCTCGTTTTCTCTTTTGATGAGGATCAGCTGAATGCAGCAGGTGAAAAGTTGAAGAAGATAGAGAGGATTGCTGTCAGCTCATCAGGTAAAGAGAATCTGGAAGTCAACAGCATCGACGCCCAGAAAGGTGTCGCATTGCAGAAAGTATTGAAGGATAAAGGACTTTCTCCCAAAGGGGCAATGGCGATGGGGGATAACCTGAATGACCTGTCGATGATGAAAATAGCCGAAAGACCGGTCGCAATGGGGAATGCACTTCAAGAAGTGAAGGAATTCTGTGCATACCAAACAGCCATGAACCGTGAAGACGGAGTGGCCAAAGCAATCAGGGAGGTTCTTCGATCTCCTGTGAAATAGATTGAACTCTTAGGGATTTGTCTATACTGATTAAAAAATGATAAGGGAGCCAGTGAAAAATGAGAATTCGTTTCTTAAAAAGAAGAATGATTTTTACCATCGGACTTCTGCTCATTTTGGCATCATGCGGGTCAGGACAACAAGAGGAAGAAAGCAGGTCAGTCAGCAAGCGCGGGACCGAACATAAAGTATTGGCCGAAAACCTTTCCATTCCATGGTCGATTGTAAAGAATGGAGAGGATTTCTATCTCACAGAACGGACCGGGGGAATGGTTGAAATAAGGGAAGGCAAGCAGTCAAAGGTGAAGGTGAATCTATCCGAGCCCCTTGCCAGTCAGCCGGAAGCAGGCTTCATGGGTCTGGTTCTTCACCCGGAATTTAATGAAAATAAACAGGCATTTGCTTACTATACCTATAATGATGAGGACGGGACGCCTTATAACAGGGTGGTTGTGATCGAAAGGTCAATGGATGCCTGGGATGAAAAAGAGGTGCTCCTTGATAAGATCCCGAGCGGGGCACAGTATCACCACGGGGGACGGCTGAAAATCGGACCGGACGGAAAGCTGTATATCACCACCGGAGATGCCACCCGGGAGGAAAAAGCACAGGAACTGGGCTTCTTGGGAGGTAAGATTCTCCGCTTGAACCTGGACGGCAGCATTCCTGACGACAATCCGTTCGGTGACTCTCCTGTCTATTCGTATGGGCACCGCAACCCGCAAGGTCTTGCCTGGAGTGCGGCTGGAAAATTGTACGGGACAGAGCACGGTCCGAACGGCTATGACGAAGTAAACTTCCTTCAGGCCGGGAAGAATTATGGATGGCCGGTCATTACTGGGAATGAAACCGAAGAAGGGATGATATCCCCGCTCACCCATTCAGGGGAACCCTCCTGGGCACCATCGGGAGCAGACTTTTGGAAGGGAAAGCTGGTATTTTCCGCGCTTGCAGGGAATAGTGTCAAACTCTTTGATCCGGATACGAATGAGGTTGTGGATGCGATCGAAGGGTTCGGAAGGATCAGGGACGTGCTCGTTGAAGGGGATACTCTTTATTTTGTAACGAATAATACCGACGGCCGCGGAATCCCAAAAGAGAATGATGATAAACTTTATGAAGTGGATTTGAATTCTCTTGCGTTTGAAGAATAGCGTGTAAAAAGCCTTCTCCGGTGATGAATACTGGAGGAGGCTTTTTTAGGGGGAAAGCTGATTTGTTAACAGGGGTGCGGAGGTCAGTCCCTTGTCAGAATATCGAGCACATTTGCGGTAAATGCACCAATGTCCATGCTGGCTGCCACTCTGGCACACCCTGTCCCGGTACATTCCTCAACACCGGGACGAAAATCGGCGATACTGAGTCCCTCCGCATAGCCATCTTCATCCTCTACTTTCACTTGTTTACTTACATAAGAAAACATGCCGGGTATTTCCAGGGCGGCGATCACGGCGGCCAAGTCATGCTGAGGCGTACCTTCGATGCCGGGCTCAAGCTGCTGGTAGGCTTCGTAATAGAAGTCGAGAATCGGTTTGATGACCTGCTGCAGCGGTGTATCCGCACGGGTGTCTATGAAATCCACCAAAGCGGGGGTAAGCAAGGCATCACGTGTAACATTGAGGGGAATGATGGTTAGTCCCGGGGCGTTCTGGCAGACAAAGTCGGCAGCCTGGGGATCTCCGTAGAAGTTCGCTTCTGCCACTTCGGTGACATTGCCGGGCTCTAAAAAGGCACCGCCCATGATATAGGTTTCCTTTACAAGCTTCATCACTTCCGGACTTAAATACCAGGCTATCGCCAGCGATGTACATCTGCCGACTGTAACAATTGTGAGTTCATCCGGGTGCTGTTTGATCAGCTGAAACAATTTAGTGAAATTGGTTCTGCGCTGAAATGGTTCCTGGGACATTGGGGGAGAGATAGGGCCAAGTCCTTCTTCCCCATGGATTTCAGGAAAAAAGACCGGTGTTTCCCCGCTTAACGGGAGCGTGCTTCCTGCAATGACCGGGATATCCGTGCGCCCTGCAAGTTTCAGCAGATAGGCCGCATTACGGGCGCTCCTGTCACGGTCTGTGTTTCCGTAACCGGCGACGACGGCCGTCAAGTCAATTTCAGGATGTGTTAACGCATAGATCAATGCAATGGCATCGTCAATGCCTGTGTCGGCAAACAATATGATTTTTTTCATCTATTTCACCTCCTCTTATTGCATATGATAGAGAAGGGGAGACTGCGTGTTTGAAAGTACCAGATTCGATTGTACATCTAGTAAAACAGTACTTTCTACCTTTTTACATAGTTGTGCGGTTACCCCTGAAGCCGGGCAAGTCTCACATTGGCCGCTTTTTCCCGCAGGCGTATGCACATTGCCTCCGGGTCAACAGCCAGAACCGCCATCAAAGGGTTCAATCAAAACACAAAAAGAGAGAACCAATGCGGCTCTCTCTTTTTGTTTTTGACTCTACTTATCCCCCTTGCCTTCTTGTTTGGAGAAGGCTTTGGATAGGGCGTGAATGGCAAGTTCCAGTTGTTCGAGTTTCTTTTCAAGTTTGACGAGCAGAAAAAGAGTGACTGCAATCGGAAAACCGAAATTGCCCAATAATTGAATGAACACAGAATATTCCATTGCGAGACCTCCTTACGTTTGGTTGCTTGAAAGGCTGTCGATAGTTGGAACGATACTTGACTATGGCTGCAGATTGACTGCTTTTGCAATACCTGCAGCTATGGCCTGTGACAAACCTTGAATGAATGTGGAACTTTTCAAATGAGAAGCATCGCCAGCATGGTCGATGAACAGATTCTCGAGTAAAATTGCCGGCATCGCAGTTTCCCTCAATACAGCGAAGTTGGCTTCTTTCTGACCTCTGTCACGAAGACCAAAGCCTGCATAAAATTTCATCATTTCAGCATGGACCACATCCTGGCGCCTCCCTGTTTCGGTTCCTGCCGTACCGGGGTAGATAAAGCTTTCGAACCCTGTCCCCCCGCCGGCATTATGGTGGAAGGAGACGAAGTAATCAGCACCAAGTCCGTTTGCAAACTGTGCCCGCTCTGATAACCCGACGTAGACGTCCGCCGTTCGCGTTAAGATGGCTTCGACAATATATTGTTCTTCCAGAAGGGTCCGGACCTTTGAAGCAATTGTCAATGTCAACTGTTTCTCTTGCAGCCCGTTTCCTGTTGCACCGGGGTCATTCCCGCCATGTCCGGGGTCTAGTATGATCTTTGGCATGCTCATCATCCTCCCTTCTTAAGCCCAATACCAGAATTGAGATCCATATGGGTACTCGATACGGCTGTCAACATGGACAAAGGTATTGTATTTGATGATTCCGCTGAATCCGCAGGTTTTTGCGATCTCAGCTGTTTGGGAAGGTGTCTTGCCTGAAGGGTCGGTATCGGCTGCCACCCCGTATAGATGCATACTGTTCGAAGCTCCTCCGACATTGCTGTTATGATTGATGCTTCTAAAGCCTGAATTGATCGTAATCGGCGCATTGCCAAGCTTCTTGCGGAGAGCTTCAAGCTTATACATCAATCGGCGTACATTTTCCCTTACCTGACTTGAGCCGACCTTCCCGCCAGAAAAACCGCTGCCGTCTTTGGAATGGAATTCGCTGAAATTGAAATGGGCGGTAGATCCGTCACTGCTTTCAAGTGCATTCAATTGATTATGAGTCTGGGGACCGGCAATTCCATCAGCCGATAACCCGTAAGCACGCTGGAATCGCTTGACTGCTGCCTCCGTTCCGGGACCGAAAGCTCCGTCGATCGTCACCTTCGTCTGTGAAGCAGAATCAGAAGCCCATCCCGCCACACGGATTTGAAGCTCCTTTACATCACTGCCGGAATCACCATTTCTCATTGTTCTCGTCCAGTTCATAAAAGCATCTCTCCCTCAGGTTTAGTAGATTTTTGGTTGAAGGCACGTACCGCTTTAAACGTTTGGGTACGGGCAATTGGTGAGACAGCCAAAAGGGATGCAGAGTAAGAGTGGCCATCCCTGCCGCGCTTACTCCGTTTTGCTTGCCTTACACTTTATAAAGAAGAGGGTGCAGGAGAAATTACAACCTCGGATATGAAAACTTCTCCGGGACCAAAAAAGGACAAGTAAACGCGAGGGGCGCGCGTACTTGTCCTTTTTAATAGCTTATTCAGTATCATTTTCAACGTTCTGGAGGAGCGGCTATTTCGTTAAATCAAATAATCCGGGCACATCTTCAAGCGAGTAGTTCCGGACATAGGCGAGCACTTTGATCCGTAACTCCTGTTCAAGGTCTTCGCGGTTTTCCTGGCGGGTCAAATGCAGGGATTTCCTGATCTTTGGCTCAAAGGTGCGGACCACGTTCACTTCATAAAGCGAGTTATCCTTCGCTTCTTTCACCATGTCATAAAGCGCGTTCATCTTTTCGTGCTCCTTTCTGCAATTCTTCTCTTAATCTTTCCAACGCTTTCCTGTGGGATTTCGAGACAGCCTGCTGTGAAACCCCGAAGACCCTCGCAATCTCTGTATCGCTCATTTCTTTCACATAGGCGAGGTCAAGGATTTCCCTTTGTTTGTCCGTCAGTTTTCTGAATGCAGCCAGCAGCACATCGTCACTGATTGCTTCTTCCAGGGATTGTTCTGGTATTGCGAGGGATTCCCCGGAGTCGGGAATCATGTCTTTAAACGTTCCATCTTCATCCCCGCCGAGCGGCTGGTCGAGGGTCAACAGCTGCCGGCCGCGGTGAAGACGGATTTTCTTATCAAAATTGACGCTATGAAAATATAAGGATGAACTTACATAGGAAGTAAATCGGATCCCAAAGTAATGAGCCTTGAATGCTTCGTTCAGACAATCCTCCGCTGAAGGGCTGGGTGACGTCAAAAATGCTTTCAGAAGTTCCTGGTGTTCGGGCTGGGTCATAAACGATTCCACTGCTTTATTTCCTTTTAAATCAGGATAGATACGATAAAATCTTTCTTTTAATGAGTCCATTTTTCTCACCACCATTAGAACGTATGTTCGGTTAAATGTTTAAAAAAAAAGCGGCGGATACAATTCCTGCTTTTAGTATATAAAGAAACCTTCATCAAAAAAATGACAACCTCAATATTTAATATCGTTCCAATGTACTATTCATTAAACCATACACCGATTATTTTATGAAGGGAGAAATGCACTAATTTTTCCTGAAAAGGGAGGAATAGTTAGAGTTGACGCGGTTAGAAGGATGATGTTTTTGAAGGGGGAGGGATTGAGGGAATTGAAAATAAAAGGTTGTAAATAGAAAAAAAGACCATAGTGGAAAATAAAATGTCTAGTTGAAAATAAATGGTGTGGATTCGATATAAACCGGTCTGAATTCAAATAATATTCCGATGCCAGTCCGCTTTTTAATTTGTTTTTTCCTTTCACGGTTCGATACACAAAAATGAACCCGCCGTCGACTATAAAACGGCGGGTTTCAATTATCGTCATCGCATCACACTGCCGCCGGAGATCTTAATGGATTCACCGACAATGTTGCCTGCTGCATCACTCAGCAAATAGACGATCGTGTTCGCCACTTCCCCGGGGGAAGTCAACCGGCCGGATGGGATGCTTTCTTTGGCCAGCTCCAGCTGTTCCCTGTAGCTGCGGTTATGGCGCTCGCCCTTGGATTTGATGGCGTTCCTGCCCATTCCGGTGTCCACGTAGCCCGGGCAGATCGCATTGACACGCACACCATGCTCGATGGCTTCAAGGGCGAACGCCTGCGTGAAGCCGATCACGGCAAACTTGGATGCACTGTATGCCGCATTGCCATGCGTGCCTCTCAAACCGGAAAGGGAGGATATGTTGATGACCGCCCCTTTCCGGTTCTCTTTCATGCCTTTATAGATAAGTTGTGTGAGCTCGACAAGTGAAAAATAATTCAGCTCCATTATACTTCTCATATGATCTTCTGACAGGTTTTCAATGATATCTCCTCCGCCGATCCCTGCTGAATTGACGAGACCGGTGATCGCACCGAACTCGTTCTCTGCAAACTCTGCCAGCTGGTCACGGGCCTGGGGTTTGGTAAGATCCGCCTTGACAGCAAAAACCTTATCCTCACCACATATCTTTGTTAACTCATTCAATTTTTCCTCGTTCCGCCCAGTTATCGTCACCCTGGCACCGGCCGAAGTGGCTGCTTTTGCCGTCTCATACCCGATTCCGCCGGTCGCTCCGGTTATCAAGATGTGCTGTCCTTCCAACGTTTTATCATGAAATGGAAAATTCATAGTGTCCCTCCTTTTCCTATTTCATGTAGTTTACCCGCGTGGCTTGGGGGTGAAACGGTGGATGACAGAAGGCGGGACCATTTTCCATAAAAAAAGGCACTGACAACGTAATCAGTGCTCTACATAACAGAATTTATTCTTTTCCCACACCATTCAAGATCATCTGCACCGTCATATCGATCTCTTTTTCGTCATCCCAATTTTCTTCCGGCAGGAAAACGTAGCGGACAAGGAGCAGTCCGAAAATGCTTGTAGCCGAGAAGCGGACGACTGCAGGAGAAGGGAGGTCGATGATTTGGCCTTTTTCTTTGTAGTGATCGACAAGTGAAGTGAATTTTTCAAAGATCTTCCTGGCGATATGCTCCTTGAACTGCTCCTTCAGTTCAGGATGAAACGGGATTTCCTGGATCAGAATCTTAAAGACGGTCATATTATCCTTGAGAAATTCCTGGCGGTTCAGAATCATCGCCTTCAGGAAATCTTCATAGCGTTCATATTTGGCGTCCAATACTTTGTTGATATCGCGTATCACGAATGGAGCAATCAATTTTGCCATCGTTGGAGATACAATCGAAAGAAGCAGGTCCTTCTTTGTTTTATAATGACGGAAGATCGTGCCTTCTGCTACACCTGCTTTTTTAGCGATCTGGCTCGTGGATGTGGATGCATAGCCTTTTTCGGCAAACATTTCGATTGCGGCTTCCACAATCTTCTGCTGCTTCTCCGTGAATGGTTCTTCCTGTTCGAATAATTGTTTAAAGATATCTTTTTCTTCAGCCATGCGTAAACCCCTATCGTAGTCATTGTATCTTATATTTTACGGTATTTTTTTAGGGCTGCAACATTTAGGGTAATGAACAATAGTGAAAAACCTGCAAGGACACCCAGGTTGAGCAGCAGGTCAGTGAAACCGAACCCCCTGATCATCACATCCCGGAGCGCATCCGCAGCATAATAAAGCGGTGTGAACGGCCCAATCCAGCTTAGCCACTCTGAAATTGTATCGAGATTGAACAATCCGGAAAAAAAGATTTGCGGCACCACGACAACCGGGATGAATTGCATCATTTGCAACTCATTCTTGGCAAAAGCGGACAGCAATATTCCGAGCGTCAGAGCTGTAAATGAAAGCAGCACGATCACAATCAATACATTGAAGAAGCTGCCTGTCATCATCATGTCGAGTATATAGATGGAATACCAGGAAATCAACGCAGCCTGCAAGAGCGTCACCATCCCGAATCCAATAACATAACTGACGACCATTTCCCAAATCTTGATCGGTGAAGCTAAAAGCCTTTCAAGCGTGCCTGTCGTTCTTTCTCTTAAAAAGGAAACCCCGCTTATTAAAAAAACGAAGAAGAACACGAAGAAACCGAGCAGTACCGGCCCAAACGAATCAAACATCCCCATCTCTTCATTTCCATATAAAAAAGTCACTTGATCTGATAGATTCGCAGCTTGAGAAGGAAATAGAGTCTGGACCTTCTTCATGACGGCCCCGTTTATCGACGGATCACTTCCTTCCACGACAATATCAGGAGAAGAAGAGTGATCGAATGTAACATATCCATCCAACTTCCCGTCTTTCATCGCTTCCCGTGCTGCATCTTTGTTCTCGTATCGGTCAAATCCGCCGAGTTCAAGCTTTGTTTCCAGATGCTGAGGCACATTGACGACCGCCACTTTTGCTTCGTATTCTTCAGATGAAAACACAAGCGAAATCATGGTCAAGATTAAGATAGGAGCCAAAAACATCAGGGCAAGCGTCCGTTTATCCCGGAAAAGCTGCCTGATGATACGAAGAACGAAACCGCTAATTCTCAAGGGGAACACCTCCATTTTTCAGAAAGACATCTTCTATTGAACTCACACCGAATCGCGATTTGATTGCAGCCGGCGTGTCGCTCGAAATGATCTCCCCATGCTGAAGGAGCCCAAGCCGGTCGCAGCGCTCTGCTTCATCCATGACATGTGTCGTGATGATGATCGTCCGGCCGTCTTCCTTAAGTTTACGGAATCCTTCCCAAATCTCTTTCCTCAGCACTGGATCAATTCCTACAGTCGGTTCATCAAGGAATAAAACCTCGGGATCATGCAAAAGCGCGATCGCGAGCGACAGTCTTCTTTTCATGCCGCCCGAAAAGTGATGCACCGGTTTATCGAGGTGGGGGAGGAGGTCGACCATTTCCATCACATTTTCAATTTGTTGTTTTCGCTGTCCTTTTTTAAGCCCGTAGAGTGAAGCAGTGAACGATAAATTCTCCCTTGCCGTAAGCTCACCGTAGAGGGCATCGGACTGAGCCATATAGCCGATAGATGGATACAAATTCTTCGCTTTCAACTTACTTCCTTTGAACGTGACACTCCCGTTTGATGGAAGTTCAAGCCCGATCATGAGTTTGATCAGCGTCGTTTTCCCGGAACCGGATGGACCGAGAAGCCCGTAAATCTCACCTTGTTCAATCTCGAGCGATACGTCTTTAAGGACA
Source organism: Bacillus haikouensis (assembly GCF_013179555.1). GTDB lineage: Bacteria > Bacillota > Bacilli > Bacillales > Bacillaceae_B > Rossellomorea > Rossellomorea haikouensis_A. Next base: position 18,571 of record NZ_JABMCR010000010.1, on the reverse strand, counting down.
TCTTGGGTTTTGAAAAATTTTGATAAATTGCTTAACTGGATGATTTTCTCCATGATTTCACACCTTTCAAGTGTTGATATGGAATAATGAGTGATTACTCACTTTTAACTATAATATGTTTTAATAATCTTGTAAAGTGAGTAATCACTCATTTTGAGGGTGGACTGTTTATTTTTGAAAAATAACATTCCATACCGAAGTTTCGATGTACAAAAAAGAGGCAGGGACAATACAAAAAACAACTACCGACCATTTTAGTGATGACTTTGAATACCGCTAAGATTTCCATGCAAGACTTTGCCTCCACAGGCAGCCCGTGAGCCCTCGACACAGTCTCCTGCGGGGTCTCAATTTGGCCGCTTCTCCCGGAGGAGCCAGCGTCTTGGACGCCAATCGCTCGTTGCAACAAAACGAAAAAACCCGAACTAATTTGAATCCAGGAATTCAAATTAGTTCGGGTTTTACTTAGACTAGAACACTTTAATTCCAGCCACTTACATCTAATCATTCAGTTTTCTAAAGAATGTTTTTTGCCGGCAAACCTTAATCTACCTTGTCATTCTCCCACTGATAGCTCCAGAAGTTCTCGACGGTGACCCACTTTAACGCTTCGCTGTCGTTGATTTCAAGGCCTTTCTCAAGATCTTTAAGCATCCAGGCAGTCTGGGAGATATGGGCTTTCAAGGTTTTGATCTTTTGATCCCTTACCGATGTGATGTCGTTGATGATATCAGGCTCACCAAGCTCTTCCCGGCAATTCTTGGAGAAGGCGAGGCAGTGCAGTTTCGGTCGTGATTGTTTAGGAAGGCGGCGGACGGCCCGTACGACTGCCCTTGCCGTCGCTTCATGATCGGGATGAACAGAGTAATCCGGATAGAAACTGATGATCAAGGATGGGTCGAGTTCTTCAATCAATTCCGTTACCATGTTCGCGAGCTTTTCGTCGTTTTCGAATTCGAGCGTTTTATCGCGGTAGCCCATCATGCGCAAATCCTGGATCCCCATGGCCTCGGCTGCTTTTCGCAATTCTTTTTTACGGATGAGAGGCAGTGATTCACGCGTTGCGAACGGAGGATTACCTAAGTTGCGCCCCATCTCGCCAAGTGTCAGGCAGGCGTATGTGACGGGTGTTCCGTTGTTTATATGAGTCGAAATCGTACCGGACACACCGAATGCTTCATCATCCGGGTGCGGGAAGATGACAAGTACTCTTCTTTCTTTTTCCATTGCTTTCTCTCCTTTATTAGTTAAATGGAGTGGGGCTGATTTCGAGTGCCACTGCAAGCTTTCCGTCTGCACCGTGGCCTGCCATCAGAAGGCGGCCGTGTTCATCCATTTCATAGTGGGTAAGGCCTTCGGCATAAATCCAGCCGAGCTCGATTTTTAATCCGACGCGAAAAGGTCCGTCCCCGATGATCTTCCCGTGCTCATAATTGACTTTCGCGTTGCGGATATAGGCTCCGGCGTTAAAGAAGCCCTCGTTGAAGTGGGCGGCGTAAGCCCCGTTCGTCGTTTCCAAATGTATATAGACATCCTGGCGGGCGAATTGATTGATCAATCCCTGCGCGTCAGCAATCCTGATCGGTTCCATTCCAGTTCCTCCTTAAGTACAGAAAAGACTCTTACGTATTATGTTCTATATTACTAAAGTTTTTCCGTGATTGCGAAAAGTCTGTTTGCAGGAGGGGGGAGGCTGGGAAAGAGATAGTGTATAAAATCAGTGAGTGGTTGTGAGGTTTTCTATGATCTGGGAGAAAGTAATGGGGATGTGACACATATCCGTTCATTTTTCATTGATTCAACTATTGCTTCTGCTGAAAATCATCCCGACCTGTGACGTTTTAAAAAATTTCTCGTATAAGAAGGTAGGAGATTCCTTCTTAAACAACGGAATATAAGTATATTAATATTTATTGTGCTGCTTTCAAGATAATTGAGCCTGTTGTCGAAAAATCTCTATCTGCCAAGCTCCAGGCCTTGATCCAGATATCACTGCATTCAAAAAAGGTGCCACGCACAAATCATCCCAAATGTGCCTGGCACCGCTTCATCCTTATTTTTCAACCCGATTATATGCTCCGTGCATCACAGGGCCGACATATTCGTTCAGCTTAAATCCGTGTTTGATGGCGGCTGTGACGAATTTTTTTGCATTTTCGACTGCTTCTTTCACATCTTGTCCATTGGCAAGGTTCGATGTGATGGCCGCGGCGAATGTGCAGCCTGCGCCGTGGTTGTAGGTCGTTTCGACTTTCTCTTCCTCAAAAACAGTGAATTCGCTGCCGTCATAGAACAGGTCGAGTGCTTTGTCATGCTCGAGCTGCTTGCCGCCTTTGATGACAACATTCTTAGCTCCGAGGTCATGGATCTTCTTTGCCGCTTCTTTCATCCCTTCGATCGTTTTGATGGGACCGGTCTGGGCGAGCTGACCTGCTTCGAATAGATTCGGTGTGACGACGGTTGCGCGCTGAAGAAGATGTTCTCTCATTGCATCGGTTGTTTCAGGATTCAGTACTTCGTCTTCGCCTTTACATACCATAACAGGGTCGATGACCACTTTATCCAATCCGAATTGGTCGATTTTTTTGGCAGCAAGCTCGATGATTTCGACGGTTCCGAGCATGCCGGTTTTCATTGCGTCGATTCCTACAGAAAGAACGGTCTCCAACTGAGCTTCCAGCGTCTCGATTGAAAGTGGGTGAACGCTGTGGTGCCAGTGGTTATTCGGGTCCATCGTGACGACGGTCGTCAGGGCTGTCATTCCGTAAACGCCGTGTTCCTGAAATGTTTTCAGGTCGGCCTGGATACCGGCTCCTCCGCTCGTATCCGATCCAGCGATTGTAAGGGTTTTTTTCAATGTCATGGGTGATTACCTCCTAAATTCGTATCCAATTTTAGTCTGAATAAAGAATATAATACTGCAAGCGGAATTACAAATTTTCTTTCTTTTTCAACATGAAGAAGCCCCGCCCCTCAACGAGTGGGGGACGGGGCTTCGGGTTGATTAGAATGGGTTTGTGTTATTCGCTCTTGCTTCTTTGGATGCAACAATGACGAGTTTCCCTTTGTCGAGTTCTTCTTCGTAGGTTTCGGCTTCTGTACGATTCATGCCGACAGCCTTCATCTTGGAACGCAGTTCATCCCCGCGGCTTTTGAACAGGTTCCCCATGCTTTCGATCATTCCCTGTTCTTTTACTCCGATGGATTCAGTGCCGGTTCCGTGAGTGATATCCTCCGAACGGCCTTTGTCATGAGCAAACACGTAAATATCGTCTTTTGTGTAGCCTTCCGTTGTTAAGGTCTCAATCTTCGTTTTAGCTCCTACCACGTTTTCTACAACTTCTACTTTATACATCTAATTCTCAACCTCCCATAGTGATTTTGATCTTGTTTATGTTTTTCCCGATGCACACAGATTGAAACTTCCATAATCTAGTAATGAATTTTGATAGATTAATTGTTTCCAAGATTCGACAGGTTTTCATATAATAGAGAGTAAGGAAGGTGAAGTATCCTGAGTACACAAAATGAAAAGATCAGGCAAATGGAAGGGATTTTGGAAGAGTTAAAGGCGAATGAAAGAGAAACGGGTGCCACGGTGGCCGTTAACCATAGAAGTAGAAGCAACAGGAAATCATGGAAGCTGATGACGTCGGTTCTGTCTTTCTGGAAGAATCGGATCCTGCTTATCCTGCTTCTGATCATTCTGCTGGTGGGAGGGACCGCGATCGGCATGTATTCATGGCTGGCGGGTTCTACTTTTACAGAGGAAAAGGGTTCGTTTGTGGAGCGGATTCAGGAAATGAGCTCGCTCGCAACCGCACAAGGATTTGTGAAAGCGGTCATTGAACAGGAGGATAATCAGCTGTTTGGAAAGGATATCAGTGCAGATATCCCGGGCACGAAGCGGAAGCTGCTGATGGTGGTGCCGGGGTCGGTGCTGGCAGGCGTCGATTTACAGCAGATTGATAAAAACGATATAGTGGTAGATGAAGAGAAGAAAGAAATCCAACTGACGCTTCCCCGGGCGGAGATCCTTCAAGATCCGTCCATTGATACTGAAAATATAAAAACCTTCTCCGTTGAAGGGATTTTCAGAAATGACGTTGACTGGAATGAAGGCTTTGCCCTGGCTGATGTGGCGAAGGATCTAATCAGTCAGGAAGCGATTGAACAAGGTCTTCTTCAGGCAGCCGAGAAAAATGCCGAAAAGTCGTTGAAGGGTTTATTTGAACAATTGGGATATAAAATGACCATTACGTATCAGGACTAGAAAGGATGTCTCGCATTGTCACCTGCTATTTTCAAAAATGATTGGTCTCAGATTCTGGAGGAAGAGCTTCAGAAAGACTACTATCTGAAGTTAAGAGAGTGGTTGAAGGGAGAATATCAATCGTCGGATACGCATCCGTTCATGCATGATATCTTTAATGCATTTCATTATACTGCCTACCAGGATGTAAAGGTTGTCCTCTTGGGACAGGACCCTTATCACGGTCCGAATCAGGCAGAGGGACTCAGTTTTTCTGTCAAAAAAGGCATCAAGGTACCGCCTTCTTTGCGAAATATGTATAAGGAGCTTCAGGATGATATCGGGTGCAGCATTCCAAATCATGGTTCACTCGTGAAATGGGCGGAACAGGGTGTCCTTCTATTGAATACCGTATTGACCGTCGAGGAAGGGAAGGCTCATTCCCACCGGGGAAAAGGGTGGGAGGAATTCACGGATAGAGTGATCAGGCTGCTGAATGAACGCGAAATGCCGATGGTGTTCCTTTTATGGGGAAAACCGGCTCAAAGCAAACGGGCATTGATCGACGAATCAAGACATAAAATCATTACTGCGCCTCACCCCAGTCCACTATCCGCTCACCGAGGCTTTTTTGGAAGCAAACCTTATTCACGTACGAATCAATTTTTAATGGAGCAGGGAATGGATGAAATCGACTGGTGTGTGGAATAAGCAAGATGTTTCACGTGAAACATCCATGAACTCCTTGTCTTTCGTCATAGGATTTCAGCTTAACTTCAGGAGGCGAATGAGGTGAAAAATGAAAAGCGGATCAACTGCTTCGAGTGCCGCTATTTTTATACAACGTGGGAACCCGCCCATCCGAGGGGCTGCAAAGGCTACAGCTTCAAGACGAAATCGATGCCGTCAATGATCGTCTTCCAGTCATCAGGAAGTCCTTGTTTGAAGTTTGCGCCTAAATCAGAATAAAGAACATATTTGATTATTCTTCTATTTAGAATTAGGATTATGATGTAGATTATAATCATGATACGCAAGCTCTTGCAAAGTGAAAGGAGGCACGGAATGAATATTCCTCATCACAGCGTCATTAGAAGGATGGAACAAGAACTGGCAAAAGCGAAATCTGCCGAAAAATCCCAGCAGATTCGAGAGCATATAAATTCGATTAAAGTACTGTGTGAAGTTCTGCTTGAGGAGAACAACCAGGGATTGAGCTTCAATGCTCCTGCCCAGCCTCAGCAGACAATTCCATACGCCCCTCAGCAGGAACCTGTCCAGAAGCCGGTATCGATTCAGAAAGAAGAGCCGCTTGAGACAGACGACGGGGCAAACGGGGATTCTTTATTTGACTTTTAATAGGATCGGAGGAGAAGAACGATGAAGACATTCATAATCATCGGAGCACTGAGCGCCTTTCTGTCAGTTGGACTGGGTGCATTCGGTGCACACGCACTGGAAGGAAAGATCGAGAAGAAGTACATAGATACATGGAATACAGGTGTTCTTTATCAAATGTTTCATGCGATCGGCATCATTATCATCGGGGTTCTGATGGGAACCGTTTCCCCGACGTCACTGCTGTCCTGGTCGGGCTGGCTGATGCTGATCGGTACGATTCTTTTCTCGGGAAGCCTGTACGTCCTCAGCTTATCCGGGATCAAGATTCTCGGGGCGGTCACACCGTTTGGCGGAGTGAGCTTCCTTGTCGGATGGATTCTGCTCGTGATTTTTGCAGCGAAAACGATGTAATTGAAAGAAGTGACTGACTCCCCGGAGTCGGTCTTTTTTTTGAGCTGAAGACCAGTCCCCATTACTTTAGAGCAATAGGAGACGGGCCTTCGAAAACAAAAATAATAAGTGTTCAAAAGGGTATTTTGAACACTTAGGGTTGAAATTATCGCTGTGAGTAGCTGGTCATGCCGTTTGCCCCAAATGGGTATTCATATTCGATTTCTTCATCGAAGGTGATGTAGTCAAGATAGATCATCGGGATAAGGTAGCGCGTTCCGGTTTGAGGGTCACTTAAGATAAGGTGATCGCGTCCAGCGGCTTCGATGATTCCTTTGAAAACCTTCGCATTCCATTCTGTATTGTTTTCAAATGTTGCGTAAACCGTCGCCACTTTCCCTTTGTTCAGGCGGAGGATGTTCTCAATATAGGACTCTTCCACCGGAAGCATACCAGGAACGTTTTGCGTTTGTGCCTGCGTACTCTGCGGCGGAGGAACCTGTAGACCGCCGTTTTGCCCATTTTGTAAATATTGGCCCTGGCTCTGGCCCTGCTGGCCCTGCCCCTGCATTCCAGCAGAATAATATTGCCGATAAGGATCGAAAGCAGCTTGAGTATACCCTTGGTAATAAGGGTTGGGTTGATTAGTTGACAAGTGATAGACCTCCTTGAAAATCATGATTTGTTCAGGTGACTCTGAAAAATGGAACTTAAAAGAGCCTGTCAAATTAAAAGGCTTTTGGACACTCTGCTCTGGTTGGAATAAAGAAACAATGTGATTTGAAGCGGCCTGAGTTCGCCTGGTTATACCATTGGGCGGGACAGCTTCCTTCCGGCCGGAAGAACCATAACGAATTGGAAGCAGGATGAAATCTCTCGCCTCTTAATGTTTTTCTGGCAAGATTGATGTCTTTTTCCCTGGCCCGCTGATAGAAATACCCCTTTTGTGTGGCTTCGAATCCGCCCGGACTTTGAAAAACCATTCTTTGGATGGTATTGATATCTTTGAAGTCCAGACATCTTACCCTTACCCGGTTGATCCCGACGTTCCCCACCATCAACATCCCAAGCTGACCATCACCTTCGCCTTCAGCCCTCATCAATCGAGCGAGGAGCTTCACTTCCTTCTCGTTAAAAGGAACAACAGCCATCTTCCCACCTCACTTCAGAAGAAGCTTTCTGTCTCACTATTTCATGTCTATGTCCGGGGGAGAAAAGATATTCTTATAATTGGGAAGAATAGATAAAATCAGTTGGTTAATTTCTTGATTTATTCAGCAGGTGAATCTTTCACGAAAATGGGCTCATCTCTATGTAACTTGCGGTTATTTCTGCCGTCTAATAATGTAAGGAAAAAGTTACAAAAACATCAAGAAAAATCATAATGGGGGCTTAACGATGAAAAAAAGTACATTTATTAAATCAGCTGTCATGGCTTTGACCATATCGGCGCTGGGTATTTCCAGTACACGAGCAGCGGATTTCCATCTGATTCAAAAAGGGGATACACTCTGGAGTTTGTCGCAAAAGTACGGGACGACAGTGGACCAACTGAAGGAAAGAAACAATCTGGATTCCAATACGATATATGCAGGTGAAAAGATCCATTTCAATAAACTGATCACCGTCAAAAAAGGAGATACATTATGGAGCCTCGCTCAAAAGAATAATAGTACAGTCGGACAATTGAAGCATCTAAACCGGCTGAATTCAAACACCATATATATTGGGCAGAAGCTTGAAATTCCAACGTTTGTATTGGTAAGGGCAGGAGATACATTATGGGGCATCAGCAGGACGTATGGATTGACGCTGGAAGAATTGAAAAATAGAAATGGGTTGAAGAGCAATCTTATTTTGGCAGGGCAAGTATTGAAGGTGAACAAGACAACAGCAGATCAATCAGCCGGATACGATGCCGAAAAGGTTATACCCGGATTGACGCCTAATATCGGATACTACTACACGGCAGAGGAACCGCGTAAATTCATCCTTCAATCAACCAATGACGATTCCTATTTTGCCAGAGTCGAAGTACTGGGGGCACATGCAGATATCAGCACCATTAAGAAGAATGCACAAGATGAACTTAAGCTTCTGGGGAAGGTCAGCGAACTCCCGACAGACAATTCATTGCCATTTTACAAAGGCGCTGAATTTCTGCTGCATGCACATGATTCCAAAACGCAGAAAAATATCGCTGTAAAAGAAGTGGATGGGGTTCTATTGAAGTTTACGATTCATTTCCGAAATGCAGAAGAGTCGGAAGGAATTGTTCCGGAAATGGTGAAAATGCTGAATACAATCAAAATAAAGTAGCGGGTGGGTTTAAATCAATAAAACAGTCCAATTTAGAGTAGGTACTCCAAATTGGACTGCTTGAGTAGTATTCATTATACATGAAGGAATTTCGCGATTCCTTCTTCTTCTAAAAGGTTACCTACATAGAAAGTTCCGAATTCGCCGTAGCGTGCACTTACTTCGTCGAAACGCATTTCGTATACAAGTTTCTTGAATTGCAGGACATCATCTGCGAATAGCGTAACGCCCCATTCGTAATCGTCAAAACCGACAGATCCGGTGATGATTTGTTTTACTTTGCCTGCATATTGACGGCCGATCATGCCGTGGCTTTTCATCATGGAACGGCGCTCTTCCATCGGCAGCATGTACCAGTTGTCGTTACCCTGGCGGCGCTTGTCCATCGGATAGAAACAGATATGCTTCGCCTTCGGCAGGATCGGGTAGATGCGCTCCTGCACATAAGGATTGTCGTATGGGTCACCTTCAGTCGGCATGTAGTTTCCAAGCTCGACAACAGATACGTATGAGAACGTCGGAATCGTGAATTCAGCAATTTTCAGCTTATTGAACTCATTTTCCAGCTCATTTAATTCTTCCATTGTCGGACGAAGGATCATCAGCATGAAATCTGCTTTCTGACCGACAATCGTGTAAAGAGCATGACTGCCTTCTTTTGCAGCCTGTGTCGTATTTAACTTATCTAAGAAACGGTGGAATTCAGCGATCGCCGTCGCTCTTTCTTCACTCGGAAGCATCTTCCATGAAGTCCAATCCATCGCACGGAAATCATGCAGTGAATACCAACCATCCAATGTTTGTGCTGGTTCTGCCATGTTCAATCACTCCTTAAAGTTCTATTTCCATTTTCACTATATCATAGTTTGGTCAAGGAGGAGGAATACGAAACCCATATGTCGTTAAAATGGCACAATTAGAGGGATAGGAAGCGCTTTATCGGAACACACTAAACGTTGTTTACATAGTGGGTTGTCAAAATTCATAATGGGTATAGGAGAAATGCAGGCAAGGACGAATTTTTTGAAAACAAAAACTTTTATCGTGTAACCGATAACATTCGTCCTTTTCCTTGAATTCCTATAAGAGTAGAGTATTCTAAGAATGGATATGTAAAACAAGGAGGTTCCTCTATTGAGTAACTTATTTACAACGTTAACAAATAAAATCAAAGGCAAAGAATTGAAGATCGTCTTCCCGGAAGGTAATGATGAGCGCATTTTACGTGCTGCATCCCGCCTTGCAAGCGACGGTGTGCTGACCCCGATCGTCATCGGGAATGTCGATAAGGTCCAGTCGGCAGCTGCCCAATCAGGCGTTAAGCTTGATGGATGCGAGCTTGTTGACCCCGCGTCATTTGCGGGCATGGATGACCTTGTGAAAAGCTTCGTTGAACGCCGTAAAGGTAAAGCGACGGAAGAAGACGCAAAGAAAATCCTTCTCGACGGCAACTACTTCGGGACAATGCTCGTATATACCGGACAAGCACAAGGACTCGTAAGCGGTGCTGCCCATTCAACGGCAGACACAGTCCGCCCGGCCCTGCAAATCATCAAAACAAAGGAAGGCGTGCGCAAAACATCAGGCGTCTTCATCATGGTTCGTGAAGAAGAGAAATACGTATTCGCCGACTGTGCCATCAACATTTCTCCTGACAGCCAGGACCTTGCGGAAATTGCGGTTGAAAGTGCAAAGACAGCTGAAATGTTCGACATTGATCCACGTGTTGCGATGCTTAGCTTCTCTACAAAAGGATCTGCAAAATCTGCAGAAACTGAAAAAGTGGTTCAAGCCATTACGATTGCAAAGGAAAAATCCCCTCAATTGACAGTGGACGGTGAATTTCAATTCGACGCAGCATTCGTACCGTCTGTAGCTGAGAAAAAAGCACCAGGCGCGGACATCCAAGGGAACGCAAACGTCTTCGTATTCCCAAGCCTTGAAGCTGGAAACATCGGGTACAAAATTGCTCAGCGACTAGGGAACTTCGAAGCAGTAGGACCAATCCTCCAAGGGTTGAACGCCCCTGTGAACGATCTATCCCGCGGATGCAATGAGGAAGATGTGTATAAGCTTGCTTTAATTACGGCTGCGCAGACGCTGTAATTATTGATTCTGATTTAGAAAGGCTGGACTCAACGTTGGGTCCGGCCTTTTTTTAGGTTGGTTTGAGGGTGGATCTTGGCCAGGCACAATATTTATGTTTTTAGTCTGGCTTGGAAAGGTCAATTTGAACCTGGTTCGGAAAGGTCAATTTGTGCCAGGAACAATTAGGTGGATTTGTGCCTGGCACAAAAACGGTTATCTGTTCCAGGCACAATGCAGGGGGTTTGCACCAGTTTAGTGATAGGTAATGCCTGTATCCGCTTTTTGTACCAGGTACAGAGGGGGCTGTATTGTACCAGGTACTCTGGAGTTGGGTTTGTAGCAGGTACAATCATAATCCGTGGTGCCGAGGACAATTTGGGATTGCTGTGCCAGGCACAAATGCTACGGTTTGTGCCTGGCACCACCACAGCACGCACCCGAACAACCCGGCCACACACCAAACACCCCCGCCCTTTCCGGGTTTTCAATCCACTCCCCAATCTATGATATAATTAAACCCGCATGTTTTCAGTGAAGGAGAAGCGTTATGGATAAGGAAAAAGTGTTTGAACTGCTTCGCCGGGATCGGTGGAGGGTGATAGATCAGTCGAGCCTTGGGCCGATGTTTGGGGCGCTGCAGTCGTTTGCTATGGATGATACGCTGTGCACGGCTGTGGGAGCGGGTCAATCGGATCCGGCTGCACGATCATGGGTCCATCATCAAACGGTGGTGCTCGGCATTCAGGATACCAAATTGCCGTTTCTGTCCGATGCGTTAAATGTGTTGGAGGAAGCGGGTTATCAATATATTGTTCGAAATTCAGGCGGATTGGCGGTCGTCTTGGACGAAGGCGTCCTCAATCTTTCTTTGGTTTTCCCCGATTCGGAGAAGGGGATCGATATCAACCGCGGTTATGATGCGATGCTGCTGCTGGTTCAGGAAATGTTCAAGGACTTTGATGTGAATATCGAAGCGAAGGAAATCACCCAGTCCTATTGTCCGGGGAGCTATGATTTGAGTATACGCGACCGGAAGTTTGCCGGGATATCACAGAGGCGGATCCGGAATGGTGTAGCCGTTCAGATTTATCTTTGTGTAAACGGCAGCGGTTCTATGCGGGCGGAGTTGATCCGGGATTTCTATGCAGCAGGTCTTCGGGATGAGCAGACAAAGTTCACCTTTCCGAAGATTGAACCTGCTGTGATGGCATCCCTTTCTGAGTTACTGGGCGTGGAATTATCCGTCCAGGATGTGATGCTGCGTTTCCTTCAGTCCTTAAAGGGATTCAGCGTTGAAATATACTCAAGTGCCCTTCAGGGTGAAGAGTATACGATGTACGAAATGTATTATGGACGGGTAGTCGATCGGAACGGGAAGGTTTTAGGGTAATCAATTAAGCAAAGATCAAATGGCAGTGTGCACATTTGGTCTTTTTTTATTGTTAGGTAAAGGCATTTTTTTCTGCAAACAGCCTTGGGATCTGTATGATGTGCGAGTCTGTTTTGGTAAAAGATTGAAACTTTTCAGATGCTAATCCGTACGTTTAGATAACATCGTACTACACAATGGAGGAGAAGCATGTGTATTTAACAGTTGATATACAAGAAGCGGGCTATGCCGGGGATTCGAATGTGTTGAAGGATATACGGTTCTCGGTCGGGGCAGGTGAACTGGTCGGGTTAATCGGACCGAATGGTGCAGGGAAAAGTTCGACGATCAAGTCGATTCTCGGCATTCTTCATCATGCAAACGGCAGGGTCGAGGTGAGTGATTATGCATATATTCCTGAGCGGCCGATTTTTTATGACCGGTTGACGCTGTGGGAGCATATCGACTTTCTGTTGTCCACGTTAGAGGTGGACGAGGAGGAATTCAAGCTTGAAGCGAAAAGGCTGCTGGATTTCTTTCAATTATCACAGCGCATTCATCATTATCCCGAGAACTTTTCGAAAGGGATGCAGCAGAAGGTGATGCTGATCCTCGCATTTCTGAAAAAGCCCGATTTGTATATTATCGATGAGCCGTTTATGGGCCTCGATCCCAATGCGACAAAAAAACTGCTTGAGCTGATTACAAAAGAAAAACAGCGCGGTGCAGGGATTCTGATGTCTACCCATGTACTGGATACCGCAGAAAAGATTTGCGACCGGTTCGTCCTTATTTCAAACGGGAAGCTTGTTGTACAGGGGAAATTGGATGAGGTTCAGGAAGACAGCGGATTAAGGGAAGGTTCGCTTTTTGACTGCTTTGATGCGTTGATGGAGCGTGATCATCATGTCGGCTAGGAGGCTGTTCTTCGGCAGAGCTGCGGGTGAACTGAGATATCAGTGGGGCGTACTGCGCTCGGTCCTTGATTGGACAATTGTAGTCTATTTAGTCATTCCGGCAGTGATCGCGGCTCCATTTCTGTATGAAGATTTCTGGCAGAATCATCATCTTTACTGGAGTGAAAGGCTGCCTCTCGAGCTGTTGTTCATCATCGTCCTTCTCTTGTCAGCGACCGGGAATTTCAGAACATACCTGATGGAAGCGGACCTGCTTCATTTGATTCAAAAAAAAGCACTTCTGAATCCATTGAAGCGCAATGGATTCTTCCTGTCCTTTTTCGGGGCATTCTTCAGGGAGTTTGTCATTTTCATTGTGTTTCTGCCGCTGTTTTCGGGTGTGTACGGGCTGGGGGTTCAGCAGCTGATTCCATTATACCTGGCAGCATGCTCATTCCGGCTTATTTTTTTAACGATAAAAAAAGTCCTTGCACGGACTTCGAGTATATCGATTCTCTTTATTCTTCTTGTCCTTCTTGTCACTCTGTCAGTGAATGTCAAGCCGCTGATAACCGGGGTTGTCAGTCTATTCGTCATTGGAGTCGTGTTCATCCACCATCTTTCTCAAATCACGAATACGAATCGCTGGTTTTTAAAAGAAATCGAGATTGAGGGCAGGGAAAGGGTCCGATTCATCAAACTGATCATGAACTTTTCAATGGAAGTGGAAAAGGAGCCGGTCAATCAGAGAAACCAGCCTCTTATATTCGGGAGGGGATCACGGCGTATTTTTAAAAAGAGATCGAAAGAAAATGGGGTTCTCGACCTTCTGTTTAAAGGGTTTCTGCGCAGGAATCATCTTATGACGTACTTTCAAATCACTGGTATTACCGTGTCGGCGATCATCGTGCTGCCTGTTTGGGTGAAATGGGTGGTGTTTCTCGGTTTCGCCTTCTTTATCCGATTCTGGTTGAAAAACATATTCAGTAAAATGATAGAAAGTTCCTTTTTCGAGATCGTTCCTTACGATAAGAAAGTGTCAGAGTCAGCCCTGCTGCGTTTTAAAAAGATTCTGTCTTACCCGGTGATCGGTCTGACGGGCGTATTGTCGGCTTTATTTACGCTTGTGGAACTCTGGAGCCGGTTTGGGTGAATTTTAATAGTAATAGAGTGTGAGGGTTGTTTGGTGCAGGGGTGTATCTTAAGGAGAAGGAATCCGGTTTCGCCCTATAAACTTGTCTTTTTGAGCAGAGATGGCAAGCCCCACTGAAATGAAAAAAAAATCCCCCACATATTTTGCTATCAACAATAAAAGCCAGCACACCCTTTTAATAAAAAGGCATACTGGCTTGGGAACCCTATGTGGGGTGACTAACTAACAAGATTTACTCTGCTACCTTCTCCAGGTTGCCGTTCCGGTCCATCTTAAAGCGGGGCGCTTTCGCTTCGCCTTCTTCATCGAACAGGACAAGCTTGCGGGCTCGGTTCATGATCTGCATGAGTGTTTCGTAGTCTTCCTGCATGGTGACCGAATTATTTTCGAGTTCGGAGACTTTCTTTTCAAGCTCCTTGTTTTCTCTTCTAATCTCAGCGATTTCATGCTTCAATCTCTGATTCTCGATTTTTACGAGATCCGAGTTTACGCTGGATTGGGCCATGTTTTGCAAGAAGGCGATCACTTTTTCAAGTGTAACTTCACCGCGGGTGCCGGTTGGGTTCACAATATGCTGTGCAGCTGGAGCCTGCGGTGCAACGGGTTGTTCTTCAACAGTTTCAGAAACTTCAACTTCCGTTTTGTTAGAATTCTGTGAAAGCTGCTCGGTTGCCGGTATATAATCCTCGAATTGGAACTCCATTTCCTCTTCCGCTTCCTCCACTGATAGAGACATAGCATCCAGCTCTTCGAATGAAGGTGTAGGCGGCTTGTACAATAGTTTTTTCTTTCCGCCCTGATCTTTCCCCAGTAAGCGGTGGCGCTGTTTGCGCTGTTTTTTTGCCAGTTGGAGGGCTTTCTCATACTGATGACGCACCACTGCATTCCAGCGGAAACCGCAGGCTGCGGATGTGCGGTTCAGTTTATCTCCGACTTCTTCGAAAGCGTTTAGCTGTGTACTGCCTTCGCGCACATGACGCAAGACGGTCTCGGCTAACAACAGATCATTTTCATCAGTCCAGGCATCCTGTCTAGTCTTCATCATATTCATCTCAACTCCCATAATTTACTTAAATTGCCTCGTTGATTTAAGGATGGGCAGATTTATAGATTTTTATACGAATATGTTAAAAAAATTTTGAATCTGGTAGTTTCGTTGCGATTAGCCTCCTCCTGGAACACCGCTTTTTGATTACCGCTTCTCGGTAATCTTCAAGTGGTTTATACTGTCCAGCTGCAGCGCTTAGAGGGCCATGTCATAAGTCATACCGGCCAAGAAGGCAAGGAACTCCTGTGTGACCGATCCGTCTTATGCCACCTGCCATCTGAGTAAGGATCTTCTGCTTTTTCGCCACGAGCCTTCGTCCTCCCCGTCAATCAAACGCTGGGTTCAGTTAAGACAATGGAAGCTGTCCCGCGCAATTGCACCCATCAATGACCCGTCGTGAATGAATCACCACAACCTGGAAAACATGCTCTCTTGCAAATCCTTGCAGAAAACTGTATTCTAGAAATCGATGTTTATTCAAATGATGTTGATTTCAATAGATAGAAAGGGTTGTTGACATATGGCAAACGAATTCCGTGTTTGCGATGATTGTCAGGCCGTAAACTTAAAGACCTTAATTCCAAAATTAAAAGAAATGGACCCGGATGCGCCGATCGATATCGCGTGCCAGTCCTATTGTGGTCCAGGACGCAAAAAGACATTCGCCTTTGTCAATAATCGTCCGGTAGCGGCATTGACGGAAGAAGAATTAATGGAAAAAGTCCAAAAAAAAATAAAGAAATAACAGATCGGATCCGAGAAACTTCCAATAAGGGAGTTTTTTCTTTTCCCTTTTAACTGCTGAACGCCCGTCCTGCACCGCTTTAATCATGCGGCGCTGGAGCTTGTCGGGAGGTTTATGTTTCCTGTTTAAAGGAAACTATTTAAGGGATAGAGAACTAGGATAAGAAGGTAAACTTTTTGTCAAGATGGTGTAAATGGCTGAATTTTTTTTGGGGCAGATGGAGTGCCCGGCATGATGTGATTAGGGGACAAATTTATATTTTTTTCGACAAAATTCGAGATGATGGCCGGGTCCAAAGTCGCTATAATAGAAATATGATAGTTAGGAAGAGGGTTAAAGATGGAGTATTCCAAGCAGAAATTACATGAAGAAAAAGTATTTAAAGACCCTGTTCATCGGTATGTTCATGTAAAAGATCAAGTGATTTGGGATCTGATTGGAACGAAGGAGGTTCAGCGTCTCAGGAGGGTCAGGCAGCTGGGGACGACGTATCTGACCTTCCATGGTGCAGAGCACAGCAGGTTCAACCATTCCCTCGGGGTCTATGAAATCATCCGGCGGATCGTCGACGATGTCTTTGATGGCAGGCCGGAATGGGATCAGGATGAGCGGCTGCTGTCCCTTTGTGCTGCCTTGCTGCATGACCTTGGGCACGGTCCATTTTCACATTCTTTTGAAAAAGTGTTCCAACTTGATCATGAGCATTTTACACAGGAAATCATTTTGGGCGACACAGAAGTGAATCAGGTTCTTTCAAAAGTAGGGAAGGATTTTCCGAAGCATGTGGCTGAGGTCATCGCGAAGACTTACGAGAATAAGCTGGTGGTGAGCCTGATTTCAAGCCAGATCGATGCAGATCGGATGGATTATTTGCAGCGCGATGCCTATTTTACCGGGGTGAGCTACGGTCACTTCGATATGGAGCGGATCCTGCGTGTGATGAGACCGCGTGAAGATCAGGTCGTGATCAAGCAGAGCGGAATGCATGCTGTCGAAGATTATATCATGAGCCGTTATCAGATGTACTGGCAGGTATACTTTCACCCGGTCACGCGCAGTGCAGAGGTGATTCTGACAAAGATCTTACATAGGGCAAAGGCGCTTCATGATACGGGATACTCTTTCAAGCAGAAACCTCTGCATTTTTACTCTCTGTTTACGGGGAATGTGGCACTTGAGGATTACTTAAAGCTCGATGAATCTGTGATCATGTATTATTTTCAGATTTGGCAGGAAGAAGAAGACAAGATTCTGCGAGATTTATGCGAAAGATTCATGAACCGCAATCTCTTTAAATACGTGGAATTTGATCCGGCGAAGGAATACAAGAAGCACAGTGAACTCGAGGCGTTATTTAAAAAAGCGGGTATCGATCCCGACTATTATCTGGTCGTGGATTCCTCCTCGGACCTTCCATACGATTTTTACCGGCCGGGTGAGGAAGAAGAACGTCTTCCGATCCATCTTTTAATGAGAAATGATGAGCTTCGTGAGCTCTCGAGGGAATCGGATATCGTGGATTCGATATCGGGCAAGCGCAGAACCGACCATAAATTATACTATCCAGTGGATTTACTATACGACGAATCAACGAAGAAGAATATAAAGAGACAGATCCGCACGATTCTGGAACTACCTTAGAAAAGGGCTGTTTTTTACAAAACAGCCAAGACACCAAAGCCAATGGAGAATCTGCTAAATGCAATACTAGGAGTAGGAGATGACGAACATTGTTGAAAGAACATGCAAAACTGATGAGTGCCTTTTTAGCTTCCGGTGAAGTGGTGGGGAGGAAGAAGCTGCAGAAGATGATCTTCATCGCGAAGAAACTGGCCTTCCCGTTTCAGGAAAAATTCCAATTTCATTTCTACGGCCCTTATTCAGAAGAGCTGACCCTCCGCGTAGAGGAACTCTGCAATATGGGGTTCATCTCGGAAGTGCGGGAGAAAAAAGGCGGCTACTACCAATATCGTTACACTGTCACGAAAGAAGGGGAAGACTTCCTTTCAATCTACGAAAAAGAAATTCCGAGCCTCAAGGACTGCCTGACAGATATGAACGGCCAGTCTGCACGTTTTTTGGAGCTTGTTTCGACTGTCTTATATTTTGATAATCTTTCTAAGGAAGAAGTTTGCGAAAAGGTATTTACGCTGAAAAGCAAGCAGAAGTACACAGAAGAAGAAATCAATGAGGCGTTTGGCTACATCGAAGGGTTGAAGAAGGTCAAGGTTGTTCAATAATGGGATGGAAGGGCTGCTCTTTTGAGAAGGGCGGTCTTTTTTTTGAGGGTTTTTCGATATGAATGACGTTTTGGGAAGTTGTATGGGTGTAGATTGGTTCTGGAGACCGGATATGCTGACTTTTATTGATATATGCGTATTTTACTATATATTGGTTTCCGGTCAGCTCTCGTTCAACTTTCCGCCAGAAAACAAAAAAATACCCTCAAAGCCGGTGCTTCAAAGGTATTTCTTAGTGAAATCTATTGATCACTCAATCTTTTCCCGCCAACAGCGTAATGACCCTTCGTCATTTCTTCGATGAATACGACGATTTTGTCTTCTGCGGCACCAGTTGTTTCACTGACTGCCAGGGTGACTTTTTCGACCAGTTCTTTTTTTTGATCTTCTGAACGTCCTTCAAGCATTTTAACGGTAACGTAAGGCATTATGATTCGCTCCTCATCTCTGATTTTGATACAATCGGGTGTAGAACCCTGCTTCTTTACTGTAATCCGGGAAGAGCAGGGAAGCAAGCCCGGATGATGAAAGTCATGAGCAGGACTTTTTCTGTATACTATTGAATAAGAAAGTAAAACATTTTTAAAGGAGTACATACATTTGGATACTTTTCGCAATTTATTTGAGTCAGTTTCGGTCTTTTCGCTGGAAGAGCTTCCGTTTGTGGTCATCGCGTTGATTCTGGCTTTCACGGTCCATGAATTTGCGCATGCGTATGTGGCATACAAAT
>NZ_JABMCR010000001.1 GCF_013179555.1 Bacillus haikouensis | reverse complement strand
ATGGAGCCGATCATTGCCTCTGACAGAATTCTTCCTGAAATGGAACAAATAATCGATAAAACATCATTGAATTCATCTTTTTATCCGAACAGCCGTATTTTAGAGGATAATTACCGAAAGAACGATTATATAGCAACTGTCTCTTCCTTTCATTCAGACAGTCAGGCTGGATATATTTATATGTTTAAAAACACAGGATCTTTAAGAGCATTGATTAGTGAGTTGAACTCTCACTTTCTGATTGCGGGAGTGCTCAGTTTAATCTTAATGGTATTCATTCATTTTATTCTTTCAAAACTTTTAACCAGACCGCTCGTTAAAATGAAGACGGCCACCGAGAAAATCAGCAATGGAGTTTTTAACGTGCGGCTCCCGAGAGCTGGAAATGACGAGCTCGGACAATTATCCAGCGCAATCCAGAAGTTATCGGACGATTTAGAAACCATAAAGGCAGAGCGGGCCGAGTTCCTCGCCAACATTTCCCATGAACTGAGAACTCCTCTGACTTATGTTCAAGGATACACAACGGTTGCACGCAGGGAAGGGATTGCAGAACAAGAGAGAACAAAATACCTTCAAATCATTGAGGAAGAAACCGAAACCATTGTAAAACTGGTAGAAAATCTGTTTGAGCTTGCAAAGCTTGATGAAAATACATTTACAATTTCAAAAGAATCATTTGAACTTTGCCCTTTTCTAAACAGATTATATTCAAAAGTGAATCCCGCCTTTCTGAATAAAAAAATGAGATTACATGTTAAGTGTGATACGAATCGGATTATTCATGCGGATCCGATTCGATTGGAACAAATCCTTCTTAACCTGCTTGATAATGCTAGAAAGTATTCACTAGAGGAGACGACCGTGACTCTGACTGCAATCCCTGATTCAAAAAATGTCACATTCACCCTGGTGGACGAAGGATTCGGTATTGATCAAACCTCTCTTCCTAACATCTTTAACCGCTTGTACCGGGTAGAAAAGTCGCGAACAAGAGAGCTTGGCGGATCGGGACTTGGGTTATCAATCGTAAAAGAATTGGTCGAAGCGCACAAAGGAGAAATCACCGTAAGAAGTACATCCGGAAAAGGTACGACTGTACAAATACATATTCCGATTAAGGAGAACGCCACATGACAAACATTCTGATCGTGGATGATGAAGCAAGAATGCTGAACCTGATTGAACTTTTTCTTAAACCGAACGGCTTTTCCTGCACGAAAATCAATAATGGACATGAAGCCATTCAGCACCTGAAAAAGAAAGACGTTGATTTGTTGCTGCTCGACATCATGATGCCTGAGATGTCAGGGTGGGAAGCATGTGAAAAGATCAGGAAATTCTCGTCGATTCCAATCATCATGCTTACCGCAAGAGATACAAAAGCAGATCTCATCAATGGCCTTGAGCTGGGGGCGGATGATTATCTTACCAAACCATTTGACGAAGAAGTGCTTCTGGCAAAAATCAAAGCCGCTTTAAGAAGGCATAAAAACGAATTCCAAATTGCAGACTCACACCTCTTGATCAGAGGTGATTTCCAATTGGATTATCAGTCCTATTCCTTAAATCACAACGAAAAACAGATCAACCTTACCCTGAAAGAATTTAAATTACTTGAAGCCTTAATGAAAAAACCTGAACGGGTGTATACTCGTCAGCAGCTTCTATTGATGATATGGGATAATGCTTCGGACACTGAGATACGCACGGTTGATTCTCATATCCGTAACCTTCGGGATAAATTGAAAGCAGCTCAGTTTCCCATAGAAAATCATTTATCCACCATATGGGGCATTGGTTATCAGTGGAAAGTATAACCATAATGAAAGCAGGAGAATACATATGAAATTCAAAAAAACGATCGGTATTTTATTTGTAACAGGACTATTCATGACGGGATGTTCTTCTTCCGAAGAAGACTATAAGTTCATCGCCCCTGAATCAGAGAATGTCGAACATTTACATGGTGCAGGCTATCCTGAGCATAGCGATGCTTTTTTCATTGCCTCCCACAACGGACTTTTTAAATTCGAAGATAGCAAATGGACTGAAGCAAACAGCAATAAACATGATTACATGGGCTTCTCTTCATATAAAGATGGCTTTTATTCAAGCGGTCATCCGGAGAACGGTTCAGACTTGAAGAATCCATTGGGACTTATCAAGAGCACTGATGATGGGAAGACAATTAATAAACTCGCTTTTTATGGGAAAACTGATTTTCATTATCTTTCTGCCGGTTATCAATCCGGCCAACTACTGGTCTTCAATCAAGAGTCTAATTCACAATTGGACACTGGACTTTATTCTTCAAGTGACGAAGGTGAGAATTGGGAGAAGAAAAAGATGGAAGGAATTTATCCGGATAGGATCGGAGGATTGGCCGTCCACCCGACCAATAAAAATGTTGCTGCAATCAGCAGCCAGGATGGAGCATTCCTTTCTGAAGATGGAGGGGATACTTTCTCTCCAATAAATCAAGGCAAACCGACTACAAGTATCCTTTTGAATGACAAGACCGGAATATACTCCAGTGTAGATGGCGGGGGAATCAATCTGGTCAAGTTCAACCTCGAAACACTTGAAGAAAGAGAATATCAATTGCCTCCGATAAAAGCAGATAACCCGATCATGTTCATTGCTTATAATCCTAATGATCAGTCGGAATTGACCTTTGTGACTTATAAGAATGATATCTACCGTACAAAAGACAATGGAAACAATTGGACGGAAATTATGGATCGTGGAATACCTCAATAATACAACATTAAATGAACTGATAAAGGAAATAAAATGCATAAAACATACTGGAACAAAAAAGTTATAATCTAAAAAACCCGGACTGATTAGAATTCTAGTTAGTCCGGATTTTTTATTTAGAGCAATCGTTTCGTATGGAGCCAGTTTCAGCTGTTGATTGGAGATGCTGCACAACTAACTGCTTAATGCGAAGTTGCTGCTGACTCAGCCGAATGTGTTGAATAGTATCGATTTAAATTCACATCCTAAGATAAACTGGAGGTGTGATAAATTTGTTGGTGAACTTTTTCAGAATATTTAATGCCATTGTTTTATGGACAATTATTATCTTTTTCCTGCCTAAACAATCCTTTAAAAGATTCTTTCCAGTGACTCTATTTTGCTCATCGATCATGTTAATACAGACTCTTATAAACCCTATTTTTAAATGGTGGCAAGTAAAAGGTGGATATAAGTATATGGTCTTTGACGCATTAGCCTTTATATTTGGCCCTTTTTTCACAATAAATTTATGGGTATTCCATTTTACTTATAAAAAATTTACATTATATGCTTTTTGCAATTTAATTATTGATGGTATATTTGCGTATCTCTTAAATCCATTTTTCCAAAAAATTGGTCACTATAAGTTAAAAAGATACACACCTACAACATTATTTATCATTTGCTATTCGCTTTCCCTAATCAATTACGCTTTTCAAAACCGTTTCGAAAAGCCAGGTCCATCAGAAAACCCTGATCCATCGATTCACAAATAAATATCTATGCCGGGCACTTTCTTCTCCCGCAAACTAATGTACTCCTTGAGTGTACCAGCTTGCCCGGCAACACTCCAATACTTCATTTAGCGGCGCACCAAAGCCTTCCAATCTGCTCAGCAGTTCTCCTTAGATTTTTCAGTGTAACTTCCGGACTCATCGCTTCCTCTAAAGGAATCGGCCCACTTACAATCGTAAAATAAGCGGTAATTCCAGATTCATAAAGAGAGGGGCTGCCCTCAGAAATATCTCCAGCTATTGCAATGACGGGGATGCTGAGCTTTGATGCCGCACGAGCAATTCCAGCTGGAGCTTTTCCCATTGAAGTTTGTCCATCCAGCTTCCCTTCCCCTGTAATAACGAAATCAACTCCCTTAAGCTTCTTCTCCAACCGGGTCTGTTCAAGAACCAACTCAGCACCAGATTCCAGCTCACCATTCAAGAATCCCGCAAAAGCAGCGCCTAACCCACCCGCTGCTCCCGCTCCAGAAATCTGCTGCAAATCAATCCCGGACTGCTCCAACGTGACATCTGCAAAATGTCTCAACCCATTGTCAAGCTCTTCAACCATATCAAGTGTCGCCCCCTTTTGAGGACCATAGATAAATGCCGCACCGTCCGGTCCATAGAGGGGATTGTTTACATCACAAGCAACCTGGAAATTAGCCGCTTTTACCCTATCGGATACATTACGGGCATCCACTTTAGCGATGGATTTAAGTTCTGACCCCCCGAAGCCTATAAGCGCTCCATCATGAGTGAAAAATTGATATCCCAATGCTTGAAGCATCCCAACCCCGGCATCATTTGTAGCGCTTCCACCAAGCCCAATGATAAATTCACTACATCCTTTTTCCAGGGCGTCTATGATTAGTTCCCCCACGCCATAGGTGTTTGTGTTTAGAGGGTTGAGTTGTTCCTTTGTTAATAATGGCAAACCGCACGCTTCCGCCACTTCAATAACAGCTGTCACCTT
The DNA here is from genome assembly GCF_013179555.1 of Bacillus haikouensis. GTDB lineage: Bacteria > Bacillota > Bacilli > Bacillales > Bacillaceae_B > Rossellomorea > Rossellomorea haikouensis_A. Next base: position 52,861 of record NZ_JABMCR010000001.1, on the reverse strand, counting down.
ATTTCCCAAAATCCCGTAAGTTGACTGAACAGGCTTACCCAGAGGCCCTGTCACAATTGCTTCGATAAATTCACCGTCCGTCGCATTGACGAGTGCCTCCACGGTACCTTCCCCGCCATCGGCAACCGGAACAGTCTGAATGGTCCAATTAGAATCCACCTGTACGAACCCTTCCGCCACCGCCTTATTTGCTTCTACTGATGAAAGACTCCCTTTCAGTGAATCCATTGCAATTAAAATGTTCATAATAATCCCTCCTGTGCAAACAATCCTCCGTCAGTTCCTAGTGTAATTGCTTCAATTTGCTATAATAAAAAAGAAAGGAAATGATCGGGGTGAAAAATATGCGTTTTGAAGAACGTATTCATAAATACGAATATAAATTAAATGATACAGACGACCAAGTGGTGGAATACATATTAAATAATAAACAAGACTTTGTAACGAAATCGATTCAGAGTTTAGCCGCAACCCTCTATACAGTTCCAAATACCATTACAAGACTTTCAAAAAAGCTGGGGTATGACGGGTTCTCTCATCTCAAGAACAGGATTAAAGATGAGCTTGATTCCACCGATGGAGAGAAAAAGGATAGCTCTAATTACTTTATCCAGAAAACATTCGAACTCTTGGACATGGAACAAATAGAAACCACCGCCAAAATGCTTCAGGATGCAAAGCATGTCCTCTTCTATGCTGTTGGCGATACGGCTGATTTCTGCAGAATGATGGTTCGTCATTTACGTGTAGTTGGCAAGTCCTCCGAATATTCCATTCATCGTCATGAAATGCTTCATATGATTGAAGAAATGAATAAACAGGATGTTCTTTTTTTAATCAGCTTATCAGGTGAAACACCCCAAGTCCTGGAATTGGCAGAAAAAGCAGTACAAAGAAACATACCAATTATCTCTTTAACGCACTTTAGCAGGAATTCTCTTCAAAAATTGGCGTCTATTAACCTATATTGTTATGCTCCAAAAAAAGAAAAGAATGGATACAATATTACCGACCGTACGCCGGCGATGATTGTTCTGCAGACATTATCCCAAATTTACTGGAACCACTATTAAAAATGTGTAAAAATACACGTGAAACCGGCTAATCAAATATCAATGGTGTAAAAATAAGAAGAATCTGGCTTCTTATTTTTTTTTTGTTAGGATGTATTTGTAGATGAAAGCACTTTCAACCATTAGGAGGTAACACTTCATGCAACTTCAAACCCTTACCTCACCAAGCCTAGTCAGTACTGGAAAAACGTTTCAATCAAAACAAGAAGCCATCCAGTATTTAGTCAATCAGCTTGGTGATGCAGGAAAACTAACCAATAAGGATGAATTTCATCAAGCTGTATTAGATAGAGAAAAGCTGTCTCCAACAGGATTTGAGGGTGGTCTTGCGATTCCACACGGAAAGTCAACAGCCGTCAAAGATGCAGCTTTTGCGATTGCCACGTTGGAAGATCCTTTAACCGACTGGGAAAGCATTGATCCAAATAATCAGGTTCAGCTCGTCATTTTACTTGCTATTCCAGAAACAGAAGCAGGCTCCACTCACTTGAGCTTACTTTCGGAATTTGTAACGCGGTTATCCGATGAATCGTATAAAAATGGATTATTAAACGCGAAAACCAATACAGAATTATTCGAGCGGCTCGATAATACAGAAAGAACAGAAGAAAATGTCGCGAAAAAGAGATTAAACAAAACGGTGTTAGCGGTTACTGCTTGTCCAGCTGGAATTGCTCATACTTATATGGCTGCTGAAGCATTAATCAAAGCTGGAAATGAAATGGGTGTGGATGTCTTTGTTGAAAAACAAGGAGCAAACGGAATCGAAGATCGCCATACAACCAATCTTCTCAAAAAAGCTGATGCCGTCATATATGCCAATGATGTAGCGGTTAAAGAAGAAGAACGGTTTACACACTTGCCTAAGGTGAAAACATCCGTAGCAGCTCCATTACGGAATGCACAAGACTTGCTGCAACAAGCACTCGATAAGGCGGAGAAGACTCCAAAAAAAGAGTACAACCCGGCCCAGTCAGGTGCCTCTTCTGATGAAGAGCAAGACGAAAAGTCATTTAAAACTGAAATCAAAGATTCGATCCTGACAGGTATCTCTTATATTATCCCGGTTATCGTTGCTGGCGGGATGACCTTGGCAGCAGCCGTACTAATCTCGCAAGCGTTTGGTCTTCAAGATGTTTATGCTGAAGAAGGTTCCTGGCTATGGTTACTAAGACAGCTGGGCGGCGGGCTTCTTGGACAACTGATGATCCCAATTTTAGCTGCCTATATGGCGTACTCGATTGCCGACAAACCAGCTCTGGGACCTGGTTTTGCAGCTGGGGTGGCCGCCAATCTGATTGGCAGTGGATTCCTTGGCGGGATGCTCGGTGGTTTCCTCGCCGGTTTCTTCTTAAAATATTTAAAGAGAACGATTCAGCCAAAAGGTACCTTTGCAGGGTTTATTAGTTTCTGGGTTTACCCGGTTGTCGGAACACTCGTTGTCGGTTCGATTATGCTATTTGTCGTCGGGGAACCACTTGCCTGGTTGAACGAAGGTTTAATTAGCTGGCTGGATGGTCTCTCGGGTACGAACGCCATTCTATTAGGGGCCATTATTGGTGCCATGGTTTCCTTTGACTTAGGAGGACCAGTTAACAAAGCCGCTTACACATTCTGTATCGGTGCGATGGCAAGTGGGAATATTGTCCCTTACGCAGCTTTCGCTTCCGTTAAAATGGTTTCCGCCTTCGGTGTAACGGCGGCAACCATCGCAGGTAAAAAATACTTTACTAAACAAGAGCAAGAAATCGGTAAACAAACATGGCTTCTCGGTCTTGCGGGTATCACTGAAGGTGCGATTCCATTTATGATTAATGACCCATTGCGTGTCATTCCTTCCCTCGTTGCCGGTTCTGCTGTAACAGGAGCAATCGTTGCTTACTTTAACATTGGGTTAAACGTACCGGGAGCAGGTATTTTCTCCTTAGCTTTAGTCGAGGGGCAGCCGATTGTTTTCGCAGCAAGCATTTGGTTTGGAGCTGCACTACTTGGAGCACTTATTTCGATGCTTCTATTAATTGCGACCAGAAGGAGCAAATTGAAAAAAGAAGGCAGAGTTTCACAAAACGCGGCATAACAGCTCTGCTTCAACAAAAAAATATAGTACCTGGAGCGACTCTCCAGGTACTTAATATTGGAGGAAATCATGAAAAAGGTTCATATAGTACCCCATATGCATTGGGATAGAGAATGGTATTTTTCAACAGAAGAATCAAGAATTCTACTCGTTAACAACATGGAAGAAATAATGGAGATGTTAGAAACCAATCCAGATTATCCATACTATGTATTAGATGGACAAACCTCCATCCTTGAAGATTATTTTGCGGTCAAACCTGAGAATAAAGCACGCGTGAAAAAATTGGTTCAAGAAGGGAAATTGATCATTGGTCCTTGGTACACACAAACAGATGAAATGGTCGTTGGTGCAGAATCGATTGTACGAAACCTTCTTTATGGATTAAAAGACAGCGAAGAATTCGGGTCACCCATGAAAATCGGTTACCTGCCTGATTCCTTTGGGCAGTCTTCGCAAATGCCGCAAATCTTAAATGGATTTGATATTAAATACTCCATTTTCTGGCGCGGTACCTCTGAGCGGCATGGTACGGATAAAACAGAATTTCACTGGGAAAGCGATGACGGCTCAAAGGTGCTGGTTCAACTTTTCCCTCTTGGTTATGCCATCGGTAAATACCTTCCCGAGGATGAGGAAAAATTACAAGAGCGGATCAATAAATACTTTACGGTTCTAGACCGTGGAGCGACGACGGAGAACATTGTCCTTCCGAACGGCCATGATCAAATGCCAATTCAGAAGAATATCTTCACCATTATGGAAAAGCTGAAGCGTTTATATCCAGATCGCGAGTTTTTCTTAAGTAAGTATGAAAACATATTTGACGAATTAGAAAAGAATGAAGCATTACCAACGATTCAAGGAGAATTTTTAGATGGAAAATACATGCGTGTTCACCGAAGCATCTATTCTACCCGGATGGATATCAAAGCTGCCAACACACGCATTGAAAATAAAATTACCAATATCCTTGAGCCATTAGCCTCGATTGCGTATTACTTGGGCTTCGAGTATCATCATGGATTAATTGAATTGATTTGGAAAGAAATCATGAAAAACCATGCCCATGACAGCATCGGCTGCTGCTGCTCAGATAAAGTTCATCGTGAAATCATGAACCGCTTCTTCCTTGCAGAAGAAAAAACCGATCAACTTATTGAATTTTACAAGCGAAAGATCACGGATTCGATTGCTACTGACCGCGAAGAAGATCGTTTAACAGCATTTAATCTGCTTCCTTATGAAAGGGAAGATGCGGTCACTGTAAAAGTCATCACAAAGCTTGATTCCTTTACACTTGAAGATCATGAGGGAAAAACGATTCCTTTTGAAGTATTGTCAAAGGAAATTATGGACCCAGGTTTGATTGACCGTCAAATTGTCCATTACGGAAATTATGATCCATTTTACCAATACACTATTCAACTGAAAGACTCGATTCCCGCAATGGGATATAACACTTACTTTGTGGTGAACGCAGAAAGCCCGATGAACCATACGTATGTTGATAATGAAACGGTCGAAACCGACTATTATACTGTTTCTGTAAATCCAAATGGAACATTGAAAATGTATGATAAACAGCTTGAAAAGGAATTTAACAACGTTCTCCTTCTGGAAAATGGCGGTGACGATGGTGACGAATACGACTTCTCACCACTGCCAAATGAAACGCTTATCTATAGTGACCATGCAGATACGGAATTTACTGTGCGGCAAAATGGGTACGAAGCACAAATAGACATCCAGTTAAAGCTTGATGTACCTGGGAATTTAGAAAACCGTAAAAACAATCAAATCAACCGTTTTGTCGACGTTCATTGGAAGATCAATATTCCAATGAACCAGCCAATCATTAAAGTTGAGGCAGAGATTGATAACCAAGCGAAGGATCACCGTCTGCGCACCTTGATTCCAACAGGCATTGCCTCCTCCTTCTCGGTTTCAGATAATCAATTCGGTTTCATCAAGCGCGATGTGTATGACTCTGCAATGGATTACTGGAAGGAAGAAGACTGGGATGAGCGTCCAGATTCCATTTATCCAATGCTCTCCTTTGTTGGCTTGTCAGACGATCAACATGGCGTTAGCGTACTAACCAATAGTTCAAGGGAATATGAAATCATTGGAGACAATTATGATACGATTGCGATTACCCTGTTCCGGAGCGTTGGTGTATTAGGAAAAGAAGAAATGCTGAGAAGACCAGGGCGCCCATCCGGCATTAAGCTGCCTACTCCGGACTCCCAAATGCTTGGCAAGCTAATGCTCGAGTTTGCGATTACAACGCATAAAGGCACCACCACAGCAGCAAATATCGGTAGAATAGCAAAAGAATATAACACTGCCATTCAGACGTATAATAAGATCCCTCATAATGCAATGAGGCTGAATGCAGAAGATGTGAGAACACCATTAAGCTTCAGTTTCCTTCAAGAAACAAGAAACAACACAGTTCTCAGTGTCTTGAAAAAAGCAGAAAAAGAAGATCGCTTCGTGCTGAGATTTTTTAACGCAACAGAAACAGAAAGCAATGCTTCGTACAAAATAAACCCTTCAATCGATCAAATACAAGAAGGGAACCTGAACGAAAAGACTATTGCTCCAGTACATCCAGAAAACAATCAGTTTAACGTACCAATCAAATCCAACCAAGTAAAAACGGTACTATTCTAGAAAACATATATTCCCTGCCCGAACAAGCCTATCCTCTTATGGGATAGGCTTGTTTTACATTATAACGTTATTACCCTTTTGATATTTTTAACCTGCCTATTGGCAGGAATCATGGAATTCGTAATCCACTTGATTCCATAAACCAGGACTCGATTATCCTGAGAGCTAAGATAAATTCAAATAGATTTATAGGGATTGAGTTAAGTGCTTATGAATAGTGTTGCAATAAAAAAAGCCATGTTCTTGCTAATTCAAGAGCATGGCTTTACTAATATATTTGTCGTTGGAAGCTTTCCAAAATGAGAAATTTATGGTTTAAATCAGAACAAAATAAAAACCACCAAATATGTATTTGGTGGAGACGGTGGGAATCGAACCCACGTCCAGAAACATCGCCACTTAAGCGTCTACGAGCGTAGTCGATATATTCGCAAGTTCACTGCAGCTTCTGCCTATCGACGGGCGTCCGTGCAGCTAGTCTGATTGATCTCTTCCTTTGTCCTCAGACGGTGGACTCCGGCGTAGCCTACTAAGAGTGAGTCCCTTACCCTACCACATAGGCGATGGAGGGAGGAACAGCTAAAGCGCTATTACGCAGCTAAAGCTAGGTTATTGTTAGTTTTGCCAGTTATTATTGGCTTTGACGTTTTAACGTAGACGATCCCTACGGCTCGCGACCTAAGCTCGAACTATCCCTGTCGAATCCGTAACGTCCCCATGATAGAAAGGGAAGAACGGGAAGAATAAGTCCAGTTGGTCACTTATTCAATTGTTCTTACAGCCGCTTGATTACCTCGCGACATATACAATTATAACAAATCTACAGCAAAATGCAATTGTAAGATTCCGGAAACCAGTATGCTTACATCCCTTTTTGTCTGTGGGCCAGTTCTCTCTGGATGGATCGATTTGCTTCCTTGCGCTTCAAGTCTTCACGTTTATCAAACTTCTTCTTACCTCTCGCAAGTCCGATCAGCAGCTTCGCTACACCATTTTTGATATAAAGCTTCAGCGGAACGATAGAGTAGCCTGCTTCTTTGGATTCCCCGATTAGTTTGTTGATTTGCTTGCGGTGAAGCAAAAGCTTACGTGTTCTCAGCGGCTCATGGTTGTACCGGTTTCCTTGTTCATATGGGCTGATGTGCATGTTGTGGACGAATACCTCACCGTTTCTAATGCGGGCGAAAGAATCCTTCAGGTTCACTCGTCCGGCACGGATGGCTTTGATTTCGGTTCCTTGCAGCACAAGGCCCGCTTCGTATGTTTCTTCCACTGCATAGTCATGGCGTGCTTTTTTATTTTGGGCAATGAGCTTGCCTTCTCCCTTTGGCATATGATCCCCTCTTTTCTCTTTCTGCCGAGTGTGTTTATTATTATCTCATATTTTGGTGAAGATTTGTATGAAAAGGAAAGGAGCAACGGTAAAAACCATTTGCTCCTGGCTTTATTGATATAGGCTTTGAATACCGCAGTTGATTTCCGTGCAAGACTTCGCTTTCCGCGGGTGACCTGTGAGCCTCCTCGTCGCTGCGCTCCTGCGGGGTCTCACATTGGCCACTTCTCCCGCAGGAGTCTTCGTCTTGCACTCCAATCAACTGCTGGAACGACCTGACAAACAACATAATCCTCTATCATAGTCAATATTCAATAAATCTAACACTCATCACCATTTAACAAAAAATCTTACTTCTTCTTTTTACGTTTGCTTTTTGGGGCGTTTTCGTAGTGTTTTTTGTTTTTCTTTTTCTTTTTGTTGTTTTTTGGCGGTCTTGTCGACCATTCTCCGTCCTCTTTTTTACGGGAGGAGGATTTTCCTTTTCCTCCGTCCGACCGGAATGAACGCACTTCAGTACTTCGTTCCCTGCGGTTATTTTTCATGCCGACGATTTCAAAATCGATGGCGCGTTCGTCCTTGTTGACGCTGACAACTCGAATGGTGATTTCGTCACCGATGCGGAAGACGTTTCCTGTCCGCTCACCGATCATGGCAAGATGACGCTCGTCAAAACGGTAATAATCATCAGTCATGTAGCTTACATGGACAAGCCCTTCGATGGTGTTTGGCAGTTCGACAAACATACCGAAGTTTGTGACAGAAGAGATGATGCCATCGTACTCTTCCCCGACCTTATCTTCCATGTATTCTGCTTTTTTCAGTTCGTCGGTTTCACGCTCCGCATCTACGGCCCGGCGTTCACGGCTGGATGTATGCTGAGCGATATTGCCCATTTGCGCTCCCCATTTTTCCCGTGTTGACTGATCGATCTTCCCTTCAATCAGATACGTCCTGATCAATCGGTGAACAATCAAGTCAGGATAACGGCGGATAGGTGATGTAAAGTGGGTGTAGAACTCAGTCGCAAGTCCGAAGTGACCCAGGCTTTCAGGATCGTATTTTGCCTGCTGCATCGAACGGAGCATCATGGTGGATACAACCATTTCCTCTGATTTCCCCTGAACGTCTTCAATGATCTCCTGAAGGGCGCGAGGGTGAACAGAATTGGCCGTTCCTTTCACAATCAATCCGAAGTTCGTGATGAACTCGAAGAAGCGCTGAAGCTTGTCTTCTTTCGGGTCTTCGTGAATACGGTAAATGAACGGCACTTCCATCCAGTGGAAGTGTTCTGCCACCGTTTCGTTGGCAACAAGCATGAATTCTTCGATCAGCTTTTCCGCAACGGAGCGTTCGCGAAGGACGACATCAGTCGGTTCACCTTCGTCACCAACCAGAACTTTTGCTTCTTTAAAATCAAAGTCGATGGCGCCGCGTTTCATCCTTTTTGTGCGAAGGATTTGAGCAAGGTCTTCCATTTGCTCGAACATCGGCACAAGCGGCTCATAATGTTTACGAAGCTCTTCATCTTTATCGACTAGAATTTTGTTTACATCGGAATAAGTCATTCTTTCCGTAGTCTTGATCACACTTTGGAAGATTTCGTGCTTTACGACATCCCCGTCCGGTGAGATTTCCATATCACAAGACAACGTCAGTCGGTCTACCTGAGGATTCAATGAACAGATCCCATTCGACAAACGGTGCGGGATCATCGGGATCACCCGGTCGACCAGGTATACACTCGTCCCTCTATCAAAAGCTTCTTCGTCAATCGGAGAACTTTCTTTTACATAATAAGTAACGTCGGCGATATGTACACCAAGCTTGTAGTTGCCGTTGTCGAGCTTCGTCACCGTTACCGCATCATCAAGGTCTTTAGCATCTGCTCCATCAATCGTGACAATGGTTTGACCGCGAAGATCCTTTCGGTTCGGGATTTCCGATTCGTCAATCGTATCCGGAACATTATTGGCCTGTTCCATCACTTCTTCAGGAAACTCGACCGTAATTCCATGTTTATGAATGATCGAGAGGATATCGACACCGGGATCATTTTTATGGCCGAGGATTTCAACAACTTCCCCTTCCGCACTCTTCCGTCCTTCAGGATATGCCGTCAGTTTCACTACGACCTTATGCCCTTCAATCGCTCCCTTTTGGGCAGACTTAGGGATGAAAATATCACTAGCAAACTTCTTATCATCCGGAATGACAAACCCGAAGTGCTTGCTTTGGGTAAACGTTCCGACGATCTGATCGACTCCCCGTTCCACGATGCGGACGACCGTCCCTTCTCGTCTGGAACCGGAACTGTTCGACGAAACACGGACAAGTACAATATCTCCGTGCATCGCATTATTCGTTTCATTCGGAGGGATGAAGATATCATCCATACCCGATTCTTCAGGTATGACGAAAGCAAACCCTTTCGCATGGGCGGATACCTTTCCTCTTACTAGATTCATTTTTTCCGGCAGGCCGTACCTGTTGCTGCGGGTGCGTACCACGAGACCCTTTTCCTCCATGACGACAAGCGCCTTTACGAAATCCTTGAAGTTTGTCGAGCCTTCGATTCCGAAAGCCTCTTCAAGCTCCTGTACCGTAAGCGGCTTATATGCTTCTTCTTTCATGTAGGAAAGGAGTTTATCCACATGCTCTTTAATATTTTCGTCCATGACAATCCCTCCTGATCATGCTATTCATTAAACAGTCCAATCCAATCTCTCCAAGAAAGTAAACACATCTTCATGAAGCTGTTCCTTTTCCTTATCAAGTGTAATCACATGGCCGGATTCTTCATACCATTTCAGGTCCTTCTCATCTGCTTCAATATTGTTGTAAATGATATTGGCAGAATCAGTATTGATCATATGATCATTCCTTGCCTGTACGACAAAAGTCGGCGAGTAGATCATGTCGACATTTTCGCGTACATCCGCAATCAGTTCCTGAAGAGCTTTCAATGTGTTCATTGGCGTTTTCTTGAACTCCTCTATTTCCTTTTCAATTTGATCTTCCTGTTTTCCTTCAAATTTCTTAAACTCGCGGGCGTAGTCCACGACCCCTTTATACATGACTTCTTCACTTTTTATATACATAGGCGCGCACATCGGTACAATACCCTTTACAGGTACAGTGTAACCCAATTTCAAGGAAAATACCCCACCCAAAGAAAGTCCGGCAACGGCAATTTCCTCATAGCCTTTATCCTTTAGATGCTGGTATCCATTCATGACATCCTGCCACCAATCTTCCGGGCCGGTGTGTACCAATTCTTCAGGCGGAACTCCATGACCTTTATAATGAGGGGCGTGGGAGGAATAGCCTTTCTTCTCCAAATAACGGCCGAGCATTCTGACATCTGCCGAATTCCCCGTGAACCCGTGCAGCAGCAAAACAGCTCTCGGTCCGGCTTCAAATGTAAATGGTTTTGGTAAAACGGTCTTCATTTATATGAACTCCTTTTCTCATTCATTTAAACAAACGTTTGATTAAATGTCCGCAAGCCCTGAAGCTTCTGACTTAATCGGTTTAAACAGTTGTTTAACTGGATTGTATATGTAATGCGATGTTGATTAAATTTCTTAAACAAACGTTTGATTAACACCGGTAATCCCTTGATACGTAAGGGCTCGTCATGTTAAACAATCGTTTAAATGGTTTACTCTCTATTTTTAGCAAAAATGATGATTACAATCCAATATTTCGCTTTGAAATTTGGATATGGTTTATGAATCGATTTTATAAAAATAAAAAAACCTGACCCTATAAGAGATCAGGTTTTGTATTATATCGCAACGATTGCAGTTGTTAGAACAAAGAATAATACAGCCAGCACGATTGTGATCCGGTGTAATACCAAGTCGATACCGCGTGCTTTCTGTTTACCGAATAGCTGTTCTGCACCACCAGAGATGGCCCCTGAAAGTCCAGCACTCTTACCTGATTGAAGTAAAACAATGGCGATAAGTGCGATTGAATCAATGATAAGTAAAGTGACTAATAAAGTGTGCATGAGTCCCACCTCCTGATACGAACATTACAACATTATTAGTTTACCATAGGGTGTGGGCGCGGACAAGGTAATATTCGCATAATTGTGGAAAGTATTGGTGTTTAAACGAATTGGCGGAGAATTGGGTTGGGCAGGTGTGGTTGGATTGGATAGAGATCCTGATTCCGTATGGGGTTATTTGTTAAAATCAGCATATATCGGCAAGTCAGCATATATCTTACGAACCTGAGTCATATTCTATAGAGGTTTATACATGAGTATGGTCGCGAATCGAAATGAAACCGACTTACATAAGGATTTGGACAGCTGAAACGGACAAACAATGGTTAGATTGGGAAGTGTCGACGGTGTTCTAGGATTGATGAAAGATTAGAATAATTCTAAGTGGCTTGAAAAATGAAAAAAGTGGCACGATTCCCTATCCTCAAAAGAATTTTCCATCTTCCAGACACATGCCGCGCCTCCTAACCAGGCTTTTAAAGATAAAATTGATTTTTTTCAGCTGAAATTCAGGTTTTACAATTGAAATTGATCAAAATATTAAACGTCTCTCCGTTATGTTGATCCCCCAAAACTTTGACCGAGCGCTCAGTCACGCCGAAAGCTACTCAACAAACAACCATTCAAAGATATACCTACCTGCACAAAACAAAAACAGCCCCGTTACACAACGGGGCTGTTTCTAATCACTAAGCAGTATTCATTTAGCGCTTTACGTTATAAAAAGTTTTCACACCAAGGTATTGTGCAGTGTGTGCCAATTGGTCTTCGATGCGAAGCAATTGGTTGTATTTCGCTACACGGTCTGTACGTGATGGTGCACCTGTTTTAATTTGGCCGGCATTTGTCGCTACTGCGATGTCAGCGATTGTGCTGTCTTCTGTTTCACCTGAACGGTGAGAGATGACTGCAGTGTAGCCGGCGCGCTTTGCCATTTCGATTGCGTCGAAGGTTTCTGTAAGCGTACCGATTTGGTTTACTTTAATCAGGATTGAGTTACCGATTCCCTGCTCGATTCCTTGTGCAAGTTTGCTTGTATTTGTAACGAACAGGTCGTCACCGACAAGCTGTACTTTGTTACCGATACGGTCAGTCAGAAGTTTGAAACCTTCCCAGTCGTTTTCGTCAAGTCCGTCTTCGATTGAGATGATTGGATACTTGTCACACATTTCAGCATACCAGTCAACCATTTCAGCTGATGTACGAACAACGCCTTCACCTGAAAGATGGTATTTACCGTCATCTTTGTTGTAGATTTCAGAAGCTGCTACGTCCATCGCAAGAAGGATTTCTTCTCCAGGCTTGTAACCTGCTTTTTCGATTGCTTCGATGATTGTTGAAAGGGCTTCTTCATTCGATTTAAGGTTTGGAGCGAATCCGCCTTCGTCACCTACAGCTGTGTTGTAGCCTTTAGACTTAAGAACTGATTTCAGGCTGTGGAAGATTTCAGCACCCATGCGAAGTCCTTCTTTGAAAGTAGGAGCTCCTACAGGCATGATCATGAATTCCTGGATATCCACGTTGTTGTCAGCGTGCTCTCCGCCGTTGACGATGTTCATCATTGGAACTGGCAGCTGCTTGGAGTTGAATCCGCCAAGGTATTGGTATAATTCCACTCCGAAGAAGTCAGCTGCTGCACGAGCGACAGCCATGGATACACCAAGGATTGCATTCGCACCCAGTTTACCTTTGTTTTCTGTACCGTCAAGTGCGATCATCGCCTGGTCGATTGCCACTTGCTCCGTTACGTCAAAACCGATGATTTCCTCAGCGATTTCGTTGTTCACGTTATCAACTGCTTTTTCTACCCCTTTACCAAGGTAGCGGTCTTTGTCTCCGTCACGTAGTTCAACTGCTTCGTATTCACCTGTGGATGCTCCGGATGGAACAAGTGCGCGTCCGAAAGCACCTGATTGAGTGTAAACTTCTACTTCGATTGTTGGATTTCCGCGTGAGTCCAATACTTCGCGAGCGTATACGTCTGTAATAAATGGCATAAAAATAACTCTCCTTTATAGTTAGGTTTTTATAAAAAAGTACTTTATAGTTCCGCATTTGATTTCCGTGCAAGACTTCGCTTTCCGCGGGTAGCCCGTAAGCCTCCTCGTCGCTGCGCTCCAATCAACTGCTGGAAAGTGTATAACAAACTATTTTTTAATCAGTGATTTCCCCGTCATTTCTTTCGGTTGATCCACGTTCAGAAGTTCAAGCATCGTCGGTGCCAGGTCTCCGAGGACCCCGCCGTCACGCAGTTCGATTCCTTCTTTTGTCACGATGACTGGAACCGGGTTCGTGGTGTGGGCGGTCATCGGTGTTCCTTCTTCGGTGAGCACTTCATCCGCGTTGCCGTGATCGGCTGTGATGATGGCTGTTCCGCCTTTTTTCTCAATGAGGTCGATGATTTTGCCGAGGCATTCATCGACTATTTCGACTGCTTTGATTGTTGGTTCAAGCATCCCGGAGTGGCCGACCATGTCAGGGTTGGCAAAGTTCAGGATAATGGCGTCCTGCTGATCTGCTTCAATCTCCGCAAGAAGCGCATCTGTTACTTCATACGCACTCATCTCCGGCTGAAGGTCATATGTTGCCACTTTGGGAGAATTGATCAGTATCCGTTTTTCTCCCGGGAATTCATTCTCACGGCCTCCGCTCATGAAGAACGTGACGTGAGGATATTTTTCTGTTTCGGCAATACGAAGCTGTTTCAAGCCGTTTTGAGATAATACTTCGCCAAGTGTGTTATCCAGATTCGTCGGTTTGAAGGCAACAAAGCCGTCAACCGTTTCACTGAACTTCGTCAGGCAGACGAAGTGAAGGTGTTTCGGATGTTTTTCACCGCGGACGAAATAACGGAAGTCTTCGTTTGTAAATGTATTCGAGATTTGGATGGCGCGGTCTGGACGGAAGTTGTAGAAAATAACGGCATCTTCGTCCTTGATCGTTCCAACCGGTTCTCCATTTTCTTTGGTGATGACAGAAGGAATGACAAACTCGTCGTAGATTCCTTGTGCATATGAATCTTCGATCAACTGTTTTGGATCTGTATATGTCGGTCCTTCGCCGTATACCATGGCACGGTAGGATTTCTCTACACGCTCCCAGCGCTTGTCGCGATCCATTGAATAATAGCGTCCGGAAATCGTGGCGAATTGACCTACGCCGATTTCTTTCATTTTCGCTTCAGCTTCTTCAATGAATTTTGGTGCTGTCTGCGGGCCGACGTCACGTCCATCAAGGAATGCATGAACGTATACATTTTCTACGCCTTCTTGAGCAGCCAAGCCCAGGAGTGCGTACAAGTGTTCAATATGACTGTGAACTCCGCCGTCTGACAGCAGACCGAAGATGTGAAGGTCTGTTCCTTTTTCTTTCGCGTGGTTAATGGCATCAAGAAAGGTTGCATTCGTTTCGAATTTCCCTTCGCGGATCGCCATGTTCACGCGGGTCAGACTTTGGTAGACAACGCGGCCGGCCCCGATGTTCAGATGTCCCACTTCGGAGTTACCCATTTGACCTTCCGGAAGACCCACCGCTTCGCCGCTTGCTGTTAATTGGTTATGAGGGTATTTGTTCCAAAGACGGTCAAAGTTCGGTTTATTCGCCTGTGCAACAGCGTTTCCCTCTTTTGTATTACGACATGCAAACCCATCTAAGATGATTAATGCTGTTGGTGACTTACTCATGAGAACCTGCCTCCAGTAGTTGCAGGAACGATTGAGGTTCCAGGCTTGCGCCGCCTACCAGAGCACCATCGATATCGGATTGAGCCATGTATTCTTTTATGTTGTTCGGTTTTACACTGCCGCCGTATTGTACACGTACAGAGTCAGCAGCGCTTTCTGAAAATTCACTTGCGACCACTTGACGGATGTGGGCGCACACTTCGTTCGCATCTTCTGCAGTGGAAGATTTGCCTGTTCCGATTGCCCAGATAGGTTCGTAAGCAATAACAGTCTGCTTCACCTGGTCTTCAGTCAGACCGGTAAGTGCCTGCTTCACTTGAGAACCAACCAGATCTTTCGTTTCGTTGTTTTCGCGCTGTTCCAATGTTTCACCGACACACACGATAGGAGTCAGACTGTGTTTGAAAGCAGCCAGTGTCTTTTTGTTTACAGAATCATCTGTTTCATTGAACATTTCACGGCGTTCGGAGTGACCGATGATTACATACTTCACGCCTAAGTCAGCCAGTGCAACAGGACTTACTTCACCTGTAAATGCTCCGCTCTCTTCGAAGTGCATGTTTTGGGCACCGATTTCAACTTTTGTATCTTTCGTCTGTTCTGCCAGGTTTTCAAGGAATAGGGCTGGGGCACAGATGACAGAGTCAACTTTGTCTGTGTCTGGTACTAATCCTTTTACTTCTTCTGTAAAAGTTTTCGCTTCTGTTGCCGTTTTGTGCATTTTCCAGTTACCTGCAATAATGGGCTTACGCATAACCTTCATCCTTTCTCAACTATATTGGTTTGGTGCTGAATTACTTGCCGTTAAGGGCCACAACACCAGGAAGTTCTTTCCCTTCCATGAACTCAAGTGATGCGCCTCCGCCTGTGGAGATATGACTCATCTTGTCAGCATAGCCGAACTTTTCGACTGCTGCTGCAGAGTCACCGCCGCCGATAACAGAATATGTATCTGTCGCATCGGCCAACGCCTCAGCTACGGCTTTCGTTCCGTTTGCAAATGTGTCTAATTCGAATACACCCATAGGTCCGTTCCAGATGACAAGCTTGGAATCCTTGATTGCCGCTTGGAATAATTCCCTTGTCTTAGGACCGATATCAAGTGCTTCCCAATCAGATGGAATAGAATCGATATCTACTTCTTTCGTATTTGCATCGTTTGAGAAGTCATCAGCAACGACCACATCAACAGGCATAAGGAAGTTAACGCCTTTATCTTCAGCTTTCTTCATGAATTGCTTGGCCAGGTCAATTTTATCTTCTTCTAATAGGGATTTCCCTACCTCGTGGCCCTGTGCTTTCACAAATGTGTAAGCAAGTCCGCCGCCAATGATCAGGTTGTCCACTTTATCTAATAGGTTATCGATGACACCGATTTTGTCTTTTACTTTCGCTCCGCCTATGATGGCTGTGAATGGACGCTCTGGAGTTGATAAAGCTTTGCCTAATACTTCAAGCTCTTTCTCCATTAGAAGACCTGCTACAGCCGGAATGTGTTTTGCCACTCCTTCAGTTGAAGCATGGGCACGGTGGGCTGCACCGAATGCATCGTTTACGTATAAATCTGCCAGTGCCGCGAATTCTTTCGCAAGCTCAGGGTCATTATTCGTTTCTCCTGCATAGAAACGTACATTTTCAAGAACCAATACATCCCCGTCAGTCATTTCGCTGATCTTGGATTGTACAGCTTCTCCATACGCTTCGTCTGTCTTTGCAACATCTTTTCCAAGTAACGTGGAAAGTCGTTCCGCAACAGGGGTCAAACGAAGTTCTTCTACTACTTCACCCTTAGGCCGTCCCAAGTGACTCGCCAGGATGACTTTCGCACCGCCTTCTACTAAATACTTGATTGTTGGAAGTGCAGCTTGGATACGGGTTTCATCCGTGATTTTGCCTTCGGACATCGGTACGTTGAAGTCCACTCGGCAAAATACGCGTTTCCCTTTTACATCAACATCTTTGATTGATTTCTTATTCATCGTAAAAGGCCTCCTTTAGTGTTTCTCTTCAGTTTGAAAGAAATGCAAGAATAGAATGAGAAAAGGGAGTGGGGAATCTTCCCCGCTCCCCTTCATCCCTTTTCATTATAGTTGGTGGGACAGAAATTATCCATCCTCACCATTTTTATAATGTAAATTTTACGTTAATGTCGGATTAAAGACCTTTAGAAGCAATGTAATCAACAAGGTCAACTACACGGTTTGAGTATCCGCTCTCGTTATCATACCAAGAGATGACTTTTACCATGCTGTCTTCCATTACCATTGTAGATAATGCATCGATTGTTGAAGAAGCCGGGCTTCCGTTGTAGTCAGTTGATACTAATGGCTCTTCGCTGTATGCAAGTACGCCTTTAAGATCACCTTCAGCAGCTTCTTTGAACGCAGCGTTTACTTCTTCAGCTGTTACGTTCTTGTCAAGCTCAGCTACTAAGTCCACTAGAGAAACGTTTGGAGTTGGCACACGTACCGCTCCGCCGTTTAGTTTACCTTTTAATTCAGGAAGTACTAGTGATACAGCCTTAGCAGCACCCGTAGTTGTCGGGATGATGTTTTCTGCTGCCGCACGAGCACGACGGTAGTCTTTATGCGGTAAGTCAAGAATTTGCTGATCGTTTGTGTAAGAGTGGATGGTAGTCATCATTCCACGCTTGATTCCGAACTTATCGTTAAGAACTTTAGCGAATGGCGCTAAGCAGTTTGTTGTACAAGATGCGTTAGAGATTACATTGTGGTTATCCGCATCGTACTTATCTTCGTTAACACCCATTACGATTGTGATGTCTTCATCCGATGCAGGAGCTGAGATGATTACTTTCTTAGCACCAGCTTCAAGATGTTTCGCAGCGTCAGCACGCTTCGTGAAGCGGCCTGTAGATTCTACTACTACTTCTACGCCAAGATCTCCCCAGCCAAGTTGAGCAGGGTCGCGTTCTGCAAGTACTTTCACTTTTTTATCGCCGATCACAAGAGTGTCACCGTCAACTGTTACTTTCTCTTCAAGAGTGCCGTGAACCGTGTCATATTGTAAAAGGTGAGCAAGCATGTTTGCATCAGTTAAGTCATTAACTGCCACTACCTCTACGTTGTCGTTTTTAAGTGCAGCACGGAATACGTTACGTCCGATACGTCCAAATCCGTTAATACCAATTTTCGTTGCCATAATACTATTTCCTCCTTTAGTGTGTGTAAGGATGATTTTTTATATTTCAAAAGGACTCAGCCTTTTAAAAGCTCTTTCGCAGCTCCTTCATCGGTGATCAAGATCGTTGAAGAGGGAGCCCTTTTCAGATACGCCCGTATCGCTTTCGCCTTCGAGCTGCCGCCAGCAACAGCAAATACATGTTTGATATCTCTCAGATCTTCAAGCTGGAGTCCAATGGTCGGCACTTTATGTACCACTTCCCCCGACTCATTGAAGTAATACCCGAATGCTTCACCGACAGCATTTCCTGCGGTGATTTTTTCAATATCATCCGGTGACGTCTTCCGTCTTTCTGCCATTGTAATAGCATCTCCAATACCATGAAGAACCATGTTGGCTGACTGGATTAAATTTAGAACCTCTTTAATCATCGGTTCCGTTAAAAAGGACTTGTAAACTTCTTTACTAACCTGATCGGGAACATACAACACGCGATGGCGCATGCCTGTATGCTCTGCCATCTTCGCGCAGATCGTGTTGGCCTGGTTCTTCACATCTTCCCCGATTCCGCCCCGTGCAGGAACAAACAAGGTGTCGGATCCGGAAAAGTCGGGTGTCAGCATTTCTGCGACAGCCGCCATGGTCGAACCGCCAGTCACAGCGATGATATTATTCCCCTCAAGGCGCTGTTTCATACTATAAGCTGACGCACGCCCCAATTCTTCTTTTACCCAAGGAGACTCATCACTATTCCCCGGAACGATGACAATTTCATTAAGATTGAGTAAAGACTGTAACCTCTTCTCCATTTCATTGATTCCCGTGATCTCTCTCATCATGTTTTCAATACTTTCCAGTAATTTCATGCCATCTTCTGTCATGACCATCCCGGATGTCTTGATCGAAATGAGATCCTGATTCTTCAGGAATTCAACTTCACTTCTCAGCACCCGTTCCGTCAGTCCGAGGTTCTGCGCGAGACTCCTGCGGCCAACCGGCTGTAAGAATTGAATCGAACGGAGAATTTGATGCCTCTTTTGCATAACTTCAAGCAGGTCTGGTAATAATCGCTTTTGTATATCAATAATGGATTCCATTGGTAAAAGCTCCTTACATGGAAGTGAGTGACTGCGTCTTTATTGTATTTCCACAAGCATCCAGCCTGTAAACAGGGCTTTCATCCTTTGCGGAAATACGATGGACTTTAAAAGTCCCGCATAGACATATTATGTCCCACTACCTCCAAAAAAATTCATCCCTGCTTTCATCGTTCATTCTATCAGTATGGAAATCGTAATTCAACTAGAAACTACTGAGTTTTTTCATGTAAACGCTTACTGAGTGTAAAATAGTCGATTTGCCCGTACTGGATGATTTCTCCGTCGTATTCGACCACAGGAATCATCAAACCGAAACGTTCAGTCAATTCATCGCTTTGGTCGATATCTTTTTCGAGGATGTCGAATTTCAGGTCGTCCTGAACGAGTTTGAGGTTGAGTTTGGCGTCGGTGCACAGATGACACTGGTTTCGTGTGTAGAAGATGACTGGGTTCATTGAAATGGTCCTCCGTTGGGTAATGATTTGTCGGGTTGGCTGCAGTTGATGGGTGTTACCTGGTACATTTCTGGTTTGGTGCGGTTTGGTGTACCTGGTACAAATTGCGTTTATTGTACCAGGTACAATCGGGATGGTTTGTACCTGATACAACTGATACTACTATATATGATGATCGGGTCCAAATGGTATAGGCGTGCATCCAACCGGCGAATTTTTTCCGGTCATTCATACCGTTTTCTCATTGTCGACGATGAAATCCCGAGCTGATCACGGTATTTGGCGATCGTCCGGCGTGAAACATCGTACCCCTTATCGATTAACATGTTCACGATTTTCTGATCGGAAAGGGGTTTTTTCTTATCTTCTTCCTCCACAAGACGCTGGATCTCATTTTTGATCGAGGTGGAGGAAGCTGCTCCGCTATCTTCCATATTGACAGATTTTATCGCAGCACTGAAGAAATATTTCATTTCAAAGATGCCAAAGGGCGTCTGCATATACTTCCCCTTCACGGCACGGCTGATCGTTGATTCATGTACGTCCGCTTCCTCAGCCACTTCTTTTAACGTCAGGGGCTGTACGGCAGCGGGACCAGTCAGGAAGAAAGACTTCTGCTTTTCGACGATCAACTTCCCTACTTTTAACATCGTCTGTTTGCGCTGCTGCAGGCTCTGAAGCAGCCACTGAAATTCCTGGTCCTTTTCCCGCAGGTAGCTTTTAACTTCCTTATCGGGATGATGCTCAAGGAGATCCTTGTATTCATCATTATAATTCACTTTGACAATCGTTCCGTCAAATAAGGAGACCGCTACTTCGTTGTCTCCAATTACTTTCACCATCAATTCAGGGACGATGTAACGAACGGATCCGTCGCTGTATATGGCGCCTGGACGGGGATGGCAGCGTTTAATGTGGTCTGCGGCTTTCTGGATATCCTTTAGATCAACCTTTATTTCTTTCGCGATCCGTTTCCACTTTTTCGCTGCAAAGTCTTCAAAATGCTCATTGATGATCACCAGTGCTAAATCAGAAGAAGGCTTGCGCTGTAATTGAAGGGAGATGCACTCCTGAAGAGAACGTGCTCCGATCCCTGCTGGCTCTAATTCATGCAGACTAGTAATATAGTGTTCCAGCTGAGACATATGCAGACCGTTCCGGTTAAGGAAGTCCTCCAGCTCAATACGCAAATAACCGTTCTCATCCAAGCTGTACAGCAGGTCTTTCATGACCTTCAAATCAAACGAAGAAAGCGATTTCAAATCTAATTGAACAAAAAGATGCTCCGCAAGCGTTTTTTTCGAAACTGATAGATATTCTGTGAAATCGTGCGTTTCCTTATTATTATATTGGTAAGACTCTCTTCGGTTGGGAGTGTCCTGTATTGGTTCTTCTAATTGTATGAGGGGGTTCTCCAATGCTTTCGATTCAAGGAAAGCATTCAGTTCCATCGCAGAATATTGGAGGATGGTGATGGCTTGGGAAAGCTGTTGTGTCATTTGAAGTTTCATTTGCTGCTTCTGCCATAATCCTGTGTTCAAATTCATACTTCTAACCTCCTCCCTTCATTTTACATGAAAATGGGGGTTTCGTTAATGGGAATTTACTGGGTAACGAATGGAGGAAAGGAAAAAAGAAAAAATTCCTTACACTTCATAGATTTTTAGTTGAGATCAATATGCTGACCGTGGTTACTCCATCTATATTGATTATTCCAGTACTCTAAATTTTTTAATAGTATATGGGAGAAAACTGCGGTAAGTTCTTAAGCTTTTTTGTGATTTATATTATTTTTTCTGGACTTAAGTTATGTATATTAGTCAAAATTGATTTCTTCATTTTAGTATGTTTTAGCTGATGACTTTATTAAGTTATCCGCCATAAGTGCACATCCTAATTCGTTTTAGACGTTCTCTTTTCCTATACGGACACTCCATTGAAACGCAAATTAGCTTTCAGAAATCCCAAAAGTGGTTTTATGCTGAGCGTAGCTTGTGTTTGTTTTCTACTCCGAAGGCTCTGTCTACCCATATTTTTTTGTTGTCCCCCTTATTATTATATAGAGTACACAATTGTTTCTTTCTTTTTACTTTTGTGTACTAAGAACGGAGGGGCAATCTGAACAGTCTTCACAGTCGTAAACTTTGTATTCCCACTTAAACCCGTTACGACCGTTTCGATGAGAAAAGTAACGGACCGTTATTCATTTTCACTCCCGGCATGTGAACGAATCGTCTTCTTCATTATAATACGAATTCGCTATATGAAATTATTCATTCTTCCTTAAGCTCTTCATGATCTCTTTGCGATAGGTATTATAGGCATGATGGCGTCGTTTCCAATTCTCCAAGACTTCTCCTTCTTGTAAAGTTGCCGGACCCCGATTGATGGCTACAGTTTGCAATAGAGGTCCCGATTTGTTTCATGACGTCATCAAAAAAGAAAGTTTTTGAAATAAATAAAAATGAAGCATAATTTTAATTATCCAAACAAATGGAAGTTCAGATATTACCTTACTTTGCAACTTAGAATGTCCTAAATTTTAATTCCGAGCTTTTCAATTTAAAATATAAAGTACAAAAAAAGCAGCTTGGCACCTGTTTTGAGTCAAGCTACTTCTTTAATATTTTTATTTAATTATTTATATTACTAACTTTATAGCTTGTTTCTGATAATGTTATCTCCTTTTCGATTTCAGATATATCTTTTTTATAAGTTTCTTTTGCCATTAGTGTAGCAATTGTCGATATAATAGCAATAATCATTAGATAAATTGCCACGTACCACGGTTTACCATCATTCCAAGCTAATAAAGAAGTGGCGATTAGTGGTGTGAACCCCCCCAAAGCTGCCGAGACTTGGTAAGCTATAGATAGTCCGCTGTATCTGACGTTAGTTCCAAACATCTCTGTGAAAAATACTGACTGAACGCTAAACATCATTGTCGGTCCTACCACATATCCTAATACGACAGCGAGCCAAATTATGAAAGTTACTTCTGTGTTTAGGAGCATAAAGTAAGGAACCGAGAAAATAACTAAAAATAAGGTGCTTATCAAATAAACAGGTTTTCTACCAATTCGATCTGATAAAGCTCCAAAAACTGGACAAGCAATTATCCCAACAGCAGCAGCCACAAATATTGCATTTAAAGCTACACTTTCTGGTAAGCCCAATTGAGTACTTACATAAGCGATCGCAAAGGCATTCAATAAATTGGAAGAAACAGTTTCTCCTAGACGTGCACCTAACGCAATAAAAATGGCTTTAGGATATGTTTTAATTAATTCAAGGATTGGAAGTTTTGCTTCTTTTCCTGTATCTTTCACTTCCTGAAAAGCAGGGGTTTCTTGAATATTCAAACGGATAAAAGTACCGACAAATAGCAATATTATGCTAATCAAGAATGGGATTCGCCATCCCCAAGAGAAAAACGCCTCGTCAGGAAGCATGGAAACTAAGGAAAATACGCCAGTGGCTAGAAGTAGACCAGTAGAAGTTGCGGATTGAAGTAAACCACCCCAAAACCCACGTTTATTTCGAGGAGAGTGTTCTATAACTAATAGTGCGGCCCCGCCGTATTCCCCACCAAGACCAAATCCTTGTATAATCCTTAGGAACACTAACAGAATAGGTGCCCAAATACCTATATTTTCATACGTTGGTATGACACCGATTAGGAAAGTAGCCACCCCCATTAACATCATAGTTATAACTAGAATTTTTTTTCGTCCTATTTTGTCCCCATAATGGCCAAAGATAACCCCGCCGATAGGTCTGGCTAAAAAACCAATGGCAAACGAAGCAAACGAAGCAATAGTTCCTATCAGAGGGTCTTCATTAGGAAAAAACAATTTATTAAATACTACCGCAGCAGCAATACCATATAAAAAGAAATCATACCATTCCATTAAAGCCCCGACAAAACTTGCCATCGTGACCTTTTTCATCGAAATTGCATCTTGATTACTCATACAATTCACTCTCCTTTAGACATATTAATTATGGCTTTCACACGTGCTTGAGTATTTTTAATGGTAGATTCGTATGCATCATTGACTTCGTGGTATCCGTAATCATCTTCCATAACAATAGCTTCATATAAGGATCTCTTCTTAGTGCTTAAAATGTCTATAGCTTGTTTCAAGTCTTGTTTTGTGTACATTTGACTACCTTTGACTGAGATCTCATAAGGTAGTAATGAGAATACAGGAATTTCATGTTCTTTATGAAATGTACTAACGATAATAATTTCAGCAGCAGCAGGTTTATAACTTAATAAACTTTTTAGCAATTCAATATTGCCAGTACATTCAAAAAAAATAGGTCTATGATTAGAACAAAGGATAAGATCCTCGACTTTTGTATACACCGAAAAACCTAAAGACAAGGCTAAGTCGATCCTTTTCTGATTAATTTCAATAAATGAAACGTTTACATTAAATTTATCTCGAATATAGATTCCAGTAAGTAATCCTATAGTTCCAGCACCAGTAATAATTACATCCTGGTGCGAGTTTAAGTTTGCAAGTTTAGCTGCATGAATAACAACTCCTAATGGCTCGTATAAGATGCCTGTTCTTAAAGAAAAGTCTTTACTTAGAGGCAAAATATTTTCTCTAGGGACCGCGATTACTTGTGATAGGCCCCCTTCCTTTTGAAACCCAATTACTGTTCGAGATAAACAGATATTGGTTTGGTCCATTTGACAATGCTCGCAAGTACCACAACCAATTAGAGGGTTAATAGCCACAGGTACATTGGCCGGGAAATGGTGATTCCCATTTAAAATAACCCCTGTACACTCGTGCCCTAATATGGCAGGAGGTTTTACTTTCGGATGAGACCCTAAGTAAACGTGCAAATCTGAACCACATACACCAACGAATTTCGTACTTACCAGTACCTCATTAGGCTTTGGGATTGGTATTTCTTTTTGTTTAACCGCAAATTTTTCAACATTTTCTAATTCAGCAAAAGAAATAATAATTAACACCTCCGTAAATAATGTACTTACATAATTATGATTGTGTAAAGGTAACAACCTTTGTTAATATGTTAAATTATAAACTTAACTATTGCAATTAGAATTTTCAAAAAATTCTTGCGAAGTTAAACATTACTATGTTTTAATAAATATAATGATCTTTAATTCATTTACTTAGGAGCAGATAATATGAAAAAACACATAGTTATTGGTCAAGCGGGCGGCCCTACATCTGTTATGAATGCTTCCCTCATAGGATTGATAGAAAAAGTATATAAAGATCATAAATTAACATTTTCAGTTGGAGGATATGAGGGGCTTGCATATGCAAACTTTATTGATGATTCCATCAAAAACATTGAAAAAATAAAACAATACAAACGAGTTCCAGGTTCTTGTTTAACATCGGGACGTTTCAAGATAGAAGAATCAACTATTGTAAGTGCTTGTCAAAACCTTAAGAAGATCAGTGCGGATGCTTTAGTGATGATTGGTGGCAATGGGTCAATGAAAGCTTTGCAATTGATCGGATGCTATGCTAAAACCTTCAACTTGGACTTACAAACCATCGGTATACCCAAAACAGTGGATAATGACTTAGCAGGTACCGATCATGCTCCAGGATTTGGTAGTGCTGTGAGATATGTTGCTCAATCTGTTAAAGACATTGGCTACGATTTAGCCTCTATGCAAAACTTTGAACAAGTTCGAATTATTGAAACAATGGGGAGAAATGCCGGATGGTTGACTGCAGGAGCCGGGTTATATAAACAATATGGATTCGAAGCTCCACACACGATTTTATTACCTGAAACTCAAGTGGATTCCCGTCAA
Source organism: Bacillus haikouensis (assembly GCF_013179555.1). Lineage (GTDB taxonomy): Bacteria > Bacillota > Bacilli > Bacillales > Bacillaceae_B > Rossellomorea > Rossellomorea haikouensis_A. The sequence goes on along the minus strand of NZ_JABMCR010000001.1, from coordinate 27,478 downwards.
GTTTTAGATGAGATAAAAAAAACGATCGAGCTTTATGGATATTCCATTGTTGTAGTCAGTGAAGGTGTTAATTGGGAGCATAATCAATATAGACAACTTGTAAATGGCAGAGAAGTTTTAGGTGGGGTAGCTCGAAATATTGTAAAAACGATACAAAACAATCTTCAAGTACATGCTCGTGCAGAAATCCTGGGTATGAATCAACGAAGCTCATCTATTTTTGTTTCAGAACAAGACTTTTATGAGGCAGAAAATGCAGGAAAATATGCAGGTATATTAATAAATGAGGGACGCACAGAAGAAATGGTGACAATTGAGCGAATCAGTACTGCCCCTTATCATGTTAAAATGGGAGGTATATCATTAACTACGGTAGCGAACGGGGGAGAAAAAGTAATGCCTAAAGAATTTATTAAGAATAGAGATAAATACTACGAGTGGTTATCACCCCTTGTAGGTCCTGAGAATTATCTATCTCCTCCTTCATTATTTAGAAAGGAAGAAAAATATGCCTCATCCTTCCATCAATCATAAAAAAAGCGAATCATTGTATCTGCAAGTTAAAAATGTATTAATGGATCGAATTGAATCAAATCAATGGAAACCAAATACTTTAATTCCTACTGAGCAAGAGCTTATCGATGAGTTTGAAGTGAGTCGAACGACTATTAGACAAGCTGTCAACTTATTAGTACAAATGGACCTCTTAGAAAAAAAACAAGGGCACGGCACAGTCGTTAAAAATCAGAAGTTAATGGGGAGCTTGGGACGATTAAAAGGATTTGCTGAAGAGGTTTTGGAAAAAGGAAAAACCCCGAGGTCTAAATTAATACGTCAAGAAATTCGTGATGACCTTTTTCATGAGAAAGCAGCGTTGGGAATTAGTGAAAATGATTCTTTGGTGTTAATCGAACGTATTCGTTTTGCAGATGACATTCCAATAGCTCTGGAAAGAAGTTGTTGGCCTTTAGCTATTGGGAAGAATTTAATAAAACATAACCTGAATCAAGCGAAATTTTATGAAATTCTAGAAGATGAGGGGGTTTACTTACATAAAGCTAAAGAAATAATCAAAGCCATAAATGCAACTATTGATGAAGCAGATCTTTTAGGTATTCGTCCAGGTGAATCGTTATTAGAAATGAATCGAATTAGTTATAGTATCAGTGATCGACCTGTAGAGTATACAAAAACAAAATATAGAAGTGACCAATATTATTATGATATTGATTTGACGAGATAAGGAGGACTTCAAATGTCATTTATTGATGGAAAAACGTTATTATATCATGCTTATGAAAATAAATATGGCGTAGGTGCTTTTAGTGCTCATAATGCGGAAACAGTTCAAGCTATCATTGAAGCAGCAGAGGAATTAAGGTCCCCTGTGATGATTCAAGTTGGCCAAAAAGTCATCCAAACTTTAGGCATGGAACCTATGAAAGCATTAATTGATTGGTATGGGAAGCAAACAGAAATCCCCGTTTGTATTCACCTTGACCATAGCCGTAAATTAAGCCAAACCTTAAAGGCAATACAATTATCCTTTCAATCTGTAATGTTTGATGGTTCCTCTTTATCGTTTGAAGAGAATGTAGAAATAACGAAATATGTCGTTAAAACAGGGAACGAACTAAACATAGGGGTAGAAGGAGAAATCGGAAAGATTGGTGGCACAGAAGACGATATTACAGTAGATGAAAATGAGGCTTTAATCACAGGTGTGGAAGAAGCCTTAGCTTTTACTGATGCTACGAATGTTGATTATTTGGCAGTTTCTATTGGTACCGCTCACGGGATTTATCAGAGAGAGCCTCACATTCGTTTTGATCGGCTTGAAGAAATTTCAAAAGAAGTGCAGCGTCCAATAGTCTTACATGGAGGCTCTGAGGTTCCTGACCATCTAGTACAAAAAGCCATATCTTTAGGAATATCCAAAATTAATGTCGATACAGAATTGCGACAATCATTTACTCAGGGTGTACAAGAGTATTGGAATGAAAACCCTAAAGGAATTGTACTGGCAGATTCCCTTGGGGCTGGAAAAGAAAAAATGAAGGATAAAGTAAAAGAAAAAATCAAAGTATTCGGAAGTGAAGGACAAGCAGACCATATTAATTACTTAAATAGATCATATCATTATAATCTATAGGGAGGTATCTTTAGGATTGAATCAATACCACAAACAAAAATTAAACTTTATTCTTGAAATTAGAATATACAGAATCCATTAATCAGCTGTAGAATCAGGTAAGGGAATTTCCCTTATCTCGAGAGCAGCAATTCAGAAGGAGATCCTTTTAAACAGCCTTGAATTAAAGATTAAATTTAACAAGATCTTTGCAGCCATTTGTATGATTAAGATCAATCCATAAATAGGTGAATTCACCGAAAATTCGTTGCCGATTACTATCAAAAGGAGAACAGTATTTCATTGGATAACGTCCGGAATAGTTTTCTGAAATTATAGTTCTTGGCTTCCTGCAGATATATTTCGTTTGATTAAAGAGGCTGGGACAAAACTAATAAACCACGATATAAAGACAAACATTTCAGCGTATGTTCTTAATACCGCTAATGATTTCCGTGCAAGACTTCGCTTTCCGCGGGTAGCCCGTGAGCCTCCTCGTCGCTTCGCTCCTGTGGGGTCTCACATAAGCTACTCTCCCCGCAGGAGTCTTCGTCTTGCACTCCAATCAACCGCTGGAAAGTGCTAAAACTTAAGTGTACATTGAACAAAATAATAGCCCGAACTAATTTGCCTGTTAGAAGGCAGTTTAGTTCGGGTTTTACTTAGACTAAAACACCTTTGTCCCAGCCTCATGATTACTGAAATTCACTCTATAAAAATTAATAAATCACAAGAAAGATTCATTAGCCTAATCTTCCTTGTGATTGAACAGTGGTAACCTTATTTAAATTTGTTTAGACGGTTAGGATTTCACGAAGTGCTTGTTTTGAAAAGTGCGGTAGATGGCTGCTGCATCATTATCCCCTAAGTTAAGCTGCTGAGCTTCTTGAAAGTGTTTTAATGCTAGTTTACTAAACTCAGCATAACTATCTAAAGATTCAGCCATACGTATCCCTAGACGTACATCTTTTTCAGCTAAATTTACTGAAAACTTTGCCGTGTATCCATCACTTAACATTAGTGGCCCTCTTAAATGTAGTTGTGCTGAATCTGCCCCCGTACCATGCATTAATTCTTTAAATTGATCTAGTTCGATACCTGATTGTTTTGCCAATTGAATACCTTCGCTAAGAATTGCTAAGTTGGTCATACCTACCATATTGCTGATCAATTTAAAAGCCGTAGACTGCTCCACATCCCCTAAATATGCTGGATCGCCTATCTTTTCTAGAATATATTTATAAGCTTCGTAGACTTCACGTTTCCCACCAACATAAATAGGTTCTGTCCCTTCTTCTGCCTGGGCTGGACCTTTACCTAAAGGACAAGCTAGAAAATCGACATTATGATTCTGGGCTTCCTCTGCAATTCTCCGTGCAGTTTCTGAATCAATTGTACTTACATCAATTAATAAAGCACCAGCTTTCATTACCTGAAGGATGTTGTCTTTATCAATTGTTAAATCGAGCAAATGATTTGGTAAGGGTAAACTTGTAAAAATGACATCGGCTTCTAAGGCAATTTCTTTAGAAGATGTAACGCTTGTGCCCCCTACTTCTAGTACTATTTTTTCAACTGCTTTGGAGTTAATGTCATAAAGTAAAGTGTTATAACCTGCTCGAATTAAGTTCTTGGCCAATCCACTTCCCATTTTACCTAAACCTATAAATCCTATTTGCATTTAGTTCTCCTCCTAAATTTGAATTGATAAAAACTTAGTCTCTAAATATTCTTCTACCCCTTGGTGCCCGCCTTCTTTGCCTAATCCACTCTGTTTTATTCCTCCAAATGGTGCTTGAACAGTCGTAGGGACAGCATCATTAATTCCAATAATGCCATAGTCCAGCTGTTCTGATACTCTTATAGTTCGTCCTAAATCTTGTGTATAAAAGTAAGCAGCTAATCCGTATTCTGTATCATTTGCAGCCTGAATTACTTCTTCTTCAGAATTAAAAGTATAAATTGGCGCCACGGGGCCAAAGGTTTCATCATAAGTAATTGTCATATCATTCGTTACATTCGAAAGTAAAGTCGGTTCATAAAACAAACCGTTTTCGTTACAGGGTTTTCCACCTGTTAAAATAGTTGCTCCTTTTTTCACCGCGTCTTCTACGTGAGAATGGGCCTTTTTAAGGCCATCCTCATCTACGAGTGGTCCTACATCTGTAGCGTCCTCCATCCCATTCCCTATAGTTAAGGCCTTTACTTTCTTAGTTAAAATGGTTTGGAAAGGTTCTTTAATAGACTCCTGAACAAATAGACGATTTAAGCAAATACACGTTTGCCCGCTATTACGATATTTGCTAATAATCGCTCCTTCTGCAGCTTCTTCAAGGTTAGCATCTTCAAAAACGATAAAAGGAGCATGACCTCCCAATTCCATTGATACTTTTTTAACGTGTTCTGCAGAACCTTCTATTAATCTTTTCCCTACAGAAGTGGAACCTGTGAAGGCGATTTTTTTAATATCCGGGCTTTTTAATAATTCTTGCCCGATTTCTCTTGAGCTTCCAATAACTAAATTTGCAACTCCTTTTGGAAAATTCACTTCTTCGATTAGTTCAAAAAAGCGAATGGCAGATCCAGGAGTTTTACTAGAAGGTTTTAATACCACAGTACATCCTGCAGCTAAAGCAGGACCAATTTTTCTTGTTAACATAGAAATCGGAAAGTTCCATGGAGTAATGGCTCCCACAGGTCCGATAGGCTGCTTAATCACTTGAAGGCGTTTATTATTGCTAGAAGCCGGTATTATTTCACCATAAATGCGCTTACCTTCTTCCGCATTCCATAGTAAGTATTCAGCTGCAAGTTCAACTTCTCCTTTTGCTTCTTTAAGAGGTTTTCCCATTTCTAACGTAATCAGCTGAGCCAGTGATTCTTTTTCCTTAAGCATGAGCTCATATAGTTTTGTCAAATAAACTGACCGCTCTTTAGCTGTTAAAGATCTCCAAACTAAGAAAGCGTCTTTTGCTGCTTTTATAGCTTCTGTAGCTTCTTTTGCAGAACCATAAGTCACCGTTGAAACTACTTCATTAGTTGCTGGATTTCTAACAGAGAACGTTTTCTTAGAAAATGATTCAGTCCATTCACCATTTATATACATCTCTTTAACTGTCATGTTTATCTCTCCCTTTGTTGGCGAAATTCTAAAAGTTTCACCCGATGATTTATTATTTTCACGCTTTTAGTTGCTTATCTTGAATAGTTTTCTTATCGTTTATACTTTTTTCAAATTCACTTTTATCAACCTTGTATGTTTCTTTTGCTAAGAGAGTACAAACAATTGAAATAGCCGAAACGATGGCAAGGAATAAAGCTACAAAATAATGATTCCCATTATTTTCCGTTAATAAATACGTAGCCACTAAAGGTGTAAACCCACCCAAGATCCCTCCAAGTTGATAGACAAAAGAAAGACCACTATATCTTACATTCGTTCCGAACATCTCAGAGAAAAAAACAGATTGAATGCCAAACATCATTGTAGTGCCAAAAACATATGCCAATACAGCAGCCAGATAAATGATAAATTCAGTTTCAGTGTTTAACATTGAAAAAAAGGGAAATGCGAATACGAGAGTAAAAATGGATCCCATCAAATAGACAGGTTTTCGTCCTATACGATCTGATAAGGCTCCAAATAATGGAGAAGCAAAAATTGCAACACCAGAAGCAAGAAAAGTGCCCGTTAAAGCTACGCTATAGGGTAGCCCTAAGTGAGTACTTACATATGAAATTACAAACACATTGAAGATATTAAAGCTCACTGTCTCTGCAAGCCTTGCTCCTAAAGCAATTGAAACGTTTCGTGGATAATTCTTTAGAACTTCAAACAGAGGTACCTTTACTTCCTCCTTACTTTCTTTCATTTCCTTAAAAGCCGGGGTTTCACTAATTTTAAGACGTATGAATGTCCCAACAACCAATAAAATAACACTTATTAAAAAGGGGACTCTCCATCCCCAAGCCATGAATTGCTCTTCCGGTAAAAGCGATATCAGTGCGAAGACTCCAGAAGCCAGTAATAAACCTAAGGGAGTAGCTGATTGCAAAAATGCTCCCCAAAAACCTCGCTTCTTTCGAGGAGAATGCTCTATCACCAACAAAGAGGCACCCCCATACTCACCACCGAGCGCAAATCCCTGAAGTAACCGCATTGTTACTAACAAAACAGGCGCCCATACCCCTATCACTGCGTATGTTGGAAGAAGTCCAATGATAAATGTAGCTCCTCCCATCATTAACATAGTAATTACAAGAATTTTCTTACGGCCAATTTTATCCCCAAAGTGCCCAAACACAATTCCGCCAATTGGTCTTGCTAAGAAACCAGCTGCATGAGAAGCGAAGGCAGCCATTACACCAATCATAGGATCTAAATCAGGAAAGAATAATTGGTTTAACACAAGGGCAGCTGCCGTTCCATAAAGAAAAAAATCATACCATTCTAATAAAGCACCTACGAAACTGGCTGAAGCCACTTTTTTCATAGGAGTTGATTGAGCACTCATTTAACATTCCTCCCTACAGTTAGAACTAATAGAAAAGCAATACAACTTATAAGGTAAGCGTTTACTTATACTTTTAAAATTTTTAAACCAGAGTCCAATGATCAAATTATAGGTGAACCCGATATGTAAAAGTACCTCCTCTACCTCCTTTTATTGTAGTTTAAAAGCGAATTGGTTTGGTCACCCAACCAATTGAGTACAATTCTACCACTTACATTTCAAAAATCAACACTAAATTTAGAAAAATCTAAAAATTTATCCTGTCCAATAACTCCGGGTACAAATATAGAATTAGGGAAAATAAAAGACTCGCCCATAATCATAGAATTAATAATCTAGATGCACTGGCAAATGAACTAGAAAGCTATGAGACGCGGAATAACAATTATTTGTGTTTCGAATTAATCTATTAATCTCCTTATTACTTGAAGGACCAAGGACCGCTGCAATGTACAAACAACCCCAAAGATAGTTGAATTAGGAAAATAGCATATCAACCAATCGGAAAAAGCACTTTTGGGGTTTGACTTAATACCATAATCAACAAATCACTTTTTTCCATTTCATTAGTCAAAATGATTTCTCCACCACCACCAAGACAATTCTTTAGAGTCCACCAAAGAACCCAAAGAATTGTCACCGAATTCCTTCTTTTTCGAACTTGAGTTGTGACGTATTAGCTTCCTCAAAAGATAAATCAAAATAATAAGGATTTGTCTTTTGGTTAAAAAACTGAATCAGGTTATTTTAAATTAGGAGAAAAGGGTGAACACATGGAATGTTATCTGAGGTAGAGCAAGTAGGAAACAGCAAAACTTTCGTATATAGAACTTAATAAGAACGGGGACCACTTGGTGTTGAAGCAAAATTGACTTTGAACCTATGAAGGAAAAGATAGATTAAAATGGTTCTAAGGCGGGGAATAATTACTATGGCTATTACTAGCATTCGAATAATGAAATATTTTGTATTAGAAAGGGTGAAGTACTATCAGTGTCAGGTGATCACCTTTTACATTTATTTTTATAACTTTACATTGTGCCTGATTGCGGAAGATTGAAACATACAAAATTGCAAAAACGACACCTTATTTATTTTACTAAAGCACCTCACTTTCTAAAAATAACCTTAAAAAAGGTTTTAAAGAGGATTATTTCTCTTAACCTTTTCACCTAATGTCCTCATTTCAATGTCCAAGCGTAACGGTGTATTGATCTTTATGGAGTTTCAATCGGGATCACCAAAATAAATTGCTGCATGGGCTTTTGGATTGTTGCGTATTACAAGAGGTTATTTTTCTCTGTGAGAGCCAAAAGATATTCCTACCAATATCCCTTTTTAACTCCAGCCATTCTTTTGCTTGTTTATTGTCTTCCAAATCAACCTTAAACGCACCCGCGGAAAACGAAATCCTGCACGAAAATCAACAGCGGTGATAAAATGAACATAAAAAAATACCGCCGCGTTATAAATAACGCAGCGGCACTTTGGTACGCCCTCGGAGGGAATCGAACCCCCATTTTAAGAACCGGAATCTTACGTGCTATCCGTTGCACCACGAGGGCATGAGACATGTTCAAACCTAGTTGTACCAAGGTTTGAAGCTTTGATAAGGTTAAATCGTTTCGTGCTATTCCACTTAATTATGATACTGGAACAAGCTTTACTAGTCAACAGTAAAAAAGAGAAGCTAGAAAATTCAACTCCTCTTTGACTTCATTTAGCCTTCTTATAACCAAACAATATGATCGATATGTATTCTTTTCTTTTATCCTTTGAAATACCTTTTTTCCAACTTCTGACTAACCGAGGATTCTCAATGTCTTCTTTCATTGCTTCAACCAAATCCAAATAATAATTCTTACCTTCTTCGGTGTTAAGGTCGATTCCATGCTTTTCACAAATTGAGAGCTTCTCAATGACATCATTTGAACCGTATAGTGTAACCAGGTTCTTCATATAGAAATAGTTCCGATTTACTTCATTGTTTGTTCCTTCTTTTATCCTCGTATAACTAGGCACACTAAACTCAAGTAAAGAACTCACATATTCAGCATAATATTGGCTTTTCTTATCGGCAATTTTCATTAGAACCTCTTTGTTTTTTGTGAGGAACGTACTTAAATATGCCCCCAATACCAAGGAGAAGATTGAAACAAACCAACCGTTGTCGTTTATCCACTCAATAACCTTCTTTAGTATTTCCACGTAAGCAGCTCCGTTCATTTGAAGTAAAAAAGCCTTTCACGGTTAATTCAACCATAAAAGACAGAGTGATCAGTAAAGGCTAGACATAAGCTCTTCATACTCCTCTTTACTTTTGTGATTTGTAACTTCATTATATTCTTCTTGAGTAATAAAATTGAACTCTTGAAGAATACTTGAGAGTTCCACATGTTCTCTCCAACTATTTTGCTCTTTTGAGACACCAATCATATAACAATTCATATTCACACCTCCTTTATACCTAACAATTCGACAAAAAACATTATTTTCCTTTTTGTTCTTCCATATATTGAAACAAAAAAAGAGAGGAGTCCGTCATTGGACTCCATGTTTTTCCTTCAAATATTCTATTGTGTCTTTATCGACTTGCATTATCTCGTCAACATTGGACGGAGAAATGATGTTCTTCGTTATTGCTTCCTTGAATAGTCTTGTTGTCAATTTTCGAGCGTCTTCTAAATCAATGAGACCCTTTTCAAATTGCTCAACTATATTTCCGTACTCAATGATAACCATTTCCACTTTTGCTATCCTCTTTTTAGGAATGAATTTTCTGATCGTCAATGCGTTCTTTGTTTCCAACTCAATATCCTCCTTTGAATTAAAAGGGAGCCACTCACAAGGACTCCCCGAATGTTTTAACCTCGACGATTGGTTCTCTTTTGCTTGTCGAGTAAAGCTCTAGCTATACGGTCAATGTCGGCTTCCTCACGAACAACGAATGAACCTTGAGCAAAGTGGAAGTGTTGGTTCACGTCTCCATTGCTTTCGTTTTGTGGAAGGTGAGCAGCAACGGCACCAGCGAATGGCTTCATATATCTCTTATGTTGGATTGGAAGTACGGCTTCGGCACCAGCTTCACCTACACCTTGACCTCCCCCTAACAAGGAAGCTCCATTGAAAATCCCACCTTTAGCGTTCCAGTTAATCTTGAACGAAGGCACGTCAAAACCAAAGAAAGCGTCCTTTTTCTTACCAATTGAGACACTAGGAATCTTCGGTTTAGGAATCTTGATTTTCAAGTTGTTGAAAGCACTTTTGATTTTATCAATAATTCCGAGTACGGTTTCCTTTGCCTTATCAATTGGCTTTGTGATAAAGTCCTTCACTTTGTTGAAGATTGAACCGACTTTGTCCTTTAAAGCGTTGAACTTGCTTGTTACATTAGTCTTCAAGCTACTTACAAGACTCAATGCCTTATCCTTCCCATACATGAATCGAAGGGCTACGTCGTCCCAGAGTCCTCGGATTAAGCTAATTCCCTTTTTCACGAGACTAGCAATCAATTTCTTGATTCCACCTACGAACGAGAGGTTCATGAGGTTCCAAACAAATTGAATTGCACCTTTGAATAGCTGCTTTACACCCTCCCACATTTTCGAGAAGTCTCCCGTGAATAAACCAGCAAAGACTTTGATCAGACCCATGATAATATTCAAAGCTCCGTCAATGACTCCTTTAATTGATTCCCACACGAACTTCACAACATAAAGGATTGCTGGTAAGAAAAAATCGAAAACGGCTTTTATTCCTTTCCACATGTTCCCTACGGCTTTAAGGATTTGTTCTCCGTTTTTGTCCCAAAACTTTTTCAATAAGTCGAGTTTTGATTTTACGAATGATACAACCGTTCCGATTGCTTCCATGACCAGGGGTTTGATTGTTTGAAATATTTGATTCCATGTGGTCAATACACCAGAACCTTCATTGAATTTGGAATACAATCCAGTGAAGCTTTCCTTGATTGCTTCAAAATCAATTGATTTGAGAGCCGAGGTCATACTCTTTAATGCAACATTCACGACTTCAAGAACGGGACTCCCCATAGTTGCCATGAGTTCACCCCAAGTATTCTTCAAGTTGGCTAGATTGTTTTGATACGAGTCGGCTTCTCGTACACCTTGACCAAAGACTCCAGCCGAAGTATGTTGACGAATTGCTTCTTGAACCTTCAATTGCTCTTGTTGGGTTACGGATAGGTCTTCAAATTTCTTACCATATACCTCTTGAGCCTTGTCGTTGAGCATTGTTGCCGAGAGATTCACCATAGCCGTGTCTAATGAGTCATACTCCCCTTTAACCATAGCCATAAAACGATCAGTCGTAGCAGCCATGTCTTCATTTGCGAAAGCATTAGCGTCAACCGTTCTATTCAACATATCTTTTGCAAGATTATGAGCGTCCTTCTCGGCTACCCCTTTACCTTTCAAAATTGCCACATATTGTGTGTAAGCCGACTTCAACTCATTGGGGTGTTTGTTCCATTCGGCTCCCATTTGGTCCAAATATTTGTCCGTGGAAGCTTTCATTCCTCCCATAACCTGAGAGTATTGAGACTCTAAAGCTTGAATGTCAGCCGTAGTCTCAACCATTGTTCGACCAAAGCTTAATACCGTTCCGACAGCAAAAGCACCAACAATAACCCCTCCAAGCCCTTTCAATGAGTTAGACATAACACCCGTAGACTTTTGGACATTGTTGGACGTTCCTTCCATTGTCCGACTAACTTTTTTACCAGCGTTGTCCATGGTTGTTTGTACCTTGGACATGCCTTTGGAGAAGTCCTTTATATCGGCTCCAACCTTGACCATTAATTCTGCTAAGCTTGCCATTGTTTTCATTCCTTTCTTCAAAATTTATATTCGTGACTTCATTTGAAGTCAACGCATAGAAAAAGGCTCCTCGTTGGAGGAACCTAGTTTGATTTATTACTTGTGTATCGAATCTATGAATCTTTCCACGGCACCAGACCTTGAGTCGTAGCTTGAGCTTTTCTCGGATTGAATTTGAGCATCAATATCGTCTTTGAATAGTTGCACAATTTCGGCTTTGTATTCCCCGATATCGTCAAGAATAACGGACTCGGCTTCTTCAATAGAATCAAACAATCCGAAAGAATAAGTTTCCCCGTCAGTTCGAGTGTATTCGTGAACGACTCCATATTGATCAGTCCTTTGAAGCTCAATATCGTGAACCGAGACAAGTAGTTGATAATTTGTCACCTTTCCATAAAGTGCATTTTCCGAAGGTGATTTGACCTCCATTGAATTGATTTCGTGAGTTAATCTCATTATTGTCATTCCCCTTTCTTAGGTTTTATATTTTTGACTTCAATGAAGCCAACGCAAAAAGAGGGAGTTACCCCTCATTATTCGACGAACTCTCCGACCAACAAGACTTTTACTTCTTCGGGAACCGTGATTGAACGTCCATTTACTCCGAAAGAAAAATCATTCCTTACGGTAATCGGATAATGTAGAAGTGTGTGTCCTCTCGAAGCGTTTATTGAGGTTTGTTTTAGACCGTCAAAACTAAATGAGAATACCTCAACGTTTTCTCTTTCCAAAATGATTGACGTTATCTTGAACGGACTCGGAACCTTACATAAAACAAACTTTCTTTCCTCGGGGTTTACCGTGAATGAATATTCCATTACCTCTTTCATATAAGCAGCTCCTTTGTCACAAACCCGTATACGGATTCGTTGTATTATTTAGAAGACCTTTGGTTGACCGTCCGAAGTATAAAGTGAACTACCTGGTTCAACTTCTGTTTTTGATATTGTGTTACCGATACGACCCAATGCTTCTAATTGAATATCATTCTCAATTGTCTTTTGCTGCTCCTTAGGTTTTGACTCAACCTTTGGAGATTTTTCTTTACCTACGAGAGAAGGAATATAATATTGGTTAGGCTCTTGTTGTTGCGAATCTTCCTTTCGTGGTCCAGATATCTTGTGAAGCTTCCCAACATTGACCAACTCGTCAATGACCTTGAAAGCCGTCTTCTCACTTGATTCAAGTAAACGTGAAGCATACTCGAACGACATTTTCGTCAATCCTTTATATTTCTGGTGTCGAAAAACCCAGACCAGCAGCATGAACTCCTCTGGACTCGATATTTCCAATACTTTCAATGGAACCATGTCAAAGTTCTCCTCAAAGTAAACAACCTCTACGTCAACCACTCCGTCTTCCTCGTTGAAAGTAATTGCACCCTTTTGTTGAAGAGAATCCAATAATTTTCTGATCACCAGACGGTTTCTCTTTGGTGTCTTCAAGAAGGTCACTCGTTTTGATAATAGGTCAACCGTTGTCTCGACCTTATAGTCAATTGACATTCGTCTTCTCAATTGAACGTATAGATAAAGTTCATTTGGATTAAGCTTTCTTTCGTGACCGATTGTGATGAATGATTGATAAACTAAAATTTCCATTTATATGTCCTCCTAAATTAAAAAGGGAACCTCTCGGCTCCCAATGATTACTTCTTATGGTGAATATTGTTCTCGTCGACCGTTACCCAACGACCAGTTTTTCGGTCAAGGACTTGTCGTTTGATATTACTTTTGATTTTGTCGTTTTCTTGGAATTGTTTCATTCTCTTTGCCATTGCTTCTGCTTGAGAATCGGCTTGTTTCTCCTCTTTCTTTCCTTGTCTCTTACGAACGTCCTCAAGCTTTAACCTCAATCGTTTCAATTCGTTCTCGTCGGTCGTGTTCTCCATTTCCTTTTTGATTTGTTCCTCATTTTGAATATCAAGCTGTTGGAATCCTTCCCGAAGTAAGTTTTGAATGTTTGACATTTGTCATTTCCCCTTTTCTTTGATTATTTTTATTAGCTCCTTGAGTTCTTCCACTTCACGTTGGAGCTTATCGTGAAGTTGTTTTAATTCCATATAAGTCATGACCTTTACATTCCCCTCGGCTTTTTAGTCCAAGAGCGTCTTCTTCCGTGTAACGAACATAAATCCAACGTCATTTGGAGTGCGTCGGGCAAATCATCATGGTCGGCAAATGGAAACATTTCTAGCTGCTCAAGTAAAAGTCGTTGAGTCCTTCTAAAACGGACGGTTCCATTCTCAAAGAGTGGTTCCATTTGCTCTATTCGGTCTTCCTTCTTTCCATGAGACCTACTTGTTGTGATTGGCTTCAATTTAGTGAAGTAAATATTCTCTTTAGTCAACCTTTGGTGAAGTTGTCGATAGAGGTCAATTTGAGCTTGAACCGTTTCCACGGCAAAGATTGACGGTCGATACTCCTTAATTACCTTCACTACCTCTTCAAGAGCTATATGAGCAGCACACTTCTTGGCCCATGCATGAACCACATAGAGTAGACCAGTGAGACGGTCACGTCCTACAATCACAATAGCGTTATAGTCTGATCGGTTAGACTTACCAAAGGCGATATCCCAAGCTCCAAAGAACTCCAACCTATGCTCAATCTCAGCGTGTTCCTTTGCGTCGAAGTATTGAAATGAATTTGGATTGAAAACTTGGCTGTCTGCGTCCATTGGATTATTCAAGAACTCACTTGCGAACGACCTTGAAGTCATGTTGGATTTCTCAATCATAAGGTCAACGTAAGACCAACGTTGTTTCCAAAGAACCTTGATTCCTCTATCCATTTCAACCTTATTGTACTCATAAAATTTATTAGCGTCGTTCATACGGTTCTCGTTAGAAGAGTCCCTTAAAAGTTCCTCGAACTTCTCCCACAAATCTTGTCTATCGGGTGGACTAATGATTGCCGAGAATAATTTTGATTGAAAGTCACTTCGTTTCATTACACCAAAAAGAAGAGCGTCCTTGTGGACTGCCGTTCCCATATAGACGAAAGCCGTTCTTTTCGGGTCTCCAATCGGAAGAACAACCGAGTTAAACCAATGAAGGTTCTTCTCTCGTAATTCTGGAGTGTTTGTATTTTTGGCACTCTCCAAATCGTCCAACACAACCAAATCTGGTCGGTAAGCTCCGTTTCGTTTCCCACGAAGTTGTTTACCAATGGAAGCCGATTCAACCAACGTCCTTGTTGTGGTGAGAAACATTTCAAGGTTATCAAGCTCATTAAGTTGCTTCTTTGGTGATAAGAGTTCACCGAAGTCTTCTCGTAGCTTCTGGTTGTGTTTGAGTTGATTTGAAATGTACTCCATGAATTTCTTTGAGATTGAATCCGTCTCCGATATGATCAGAATGTATTTCCTCTTTTGAAAGACCGTTTGATGAATCGGGAAGATATTACTTAAGTAAGCCGATTTAGCAGAACCCCGAGGACTTGCCCAAGCTATCCTCTTTGTGATTTCCTCGTTTGAGACCACGTTCAACATTCCACACAACTCAACATGGAAATCTGGAGCGTCTTCAAAGTAAACACCTTCGGGAATGAGATTATCGTCATTTTCGGGGTTCCTCTCGTGACTAAAATACTCATATGCAAAGAACAAAACGTCGTCTTCACTTCGGTCTATCCTCGTTAATTGCTCAAAATGTTCAAGAGCTTCTTTATATTGTTGAAGTTCTTTGGAAGTAAGCTCGTTCTTTAGCTGGCTCATTAGACCGATTTTCTTTTCCAAAAGCTTCAAATGTTCCTTCCTCTTGTCTGGTTCTTTGATTGGACAAAAACCATATCTATCTATGTGATTCATTTCCTTTATCTCCTTTCCTAGCCATATAAAAAGGCTGGAACCATTTTAGTTCCAACCCATTTGTTCATTCTTCAATTCCGTGTATCTTTTCAAGTCGTTTGATAGCCGATCAGTTACATGAAAAATAGCAACTTTATCACCGTTTGTTGCAAAGCCGATAAAGAAACATTCATGTCCCTTTTCCTTTAGATAGTGAAATAACTTTGCCGAGTAGCAATAATATATTGATTGTTTATTCATTTACATTACCTCCATGTTCTTTGATTGCTTTAATCATTTTTTCATAGCTTGCGATTGTACCTCGATTCTCTCCATACATTACCTCGTGAATAATGTGTGAGTATCTAAGTGCTTCAAAGACGGTATCAAGTGTCCTATTCTTTTGAGGGAATTTAGCGAACCCGACGAACCATTTACCATTAGGTAGTTCGGTTATATGTGGGAATCCGGTCTTACTTCGTGTTTGATGTCGAGCCATACCATTCTCACCACGAGTTACAATCCTCAAGTTACTTTTTTTGTTGTTCCTAGGATTTCCGTCACAATGGTCGACTACTTTACCAGCTAGTTCGTCACCAAATCTAAGTTCCATAACGAATCGGTGGAGCATGATTTTTTGACCGTCAACTTTAACCTGAGAATAACCGTGGTTATTCAAACTAATACGAGCGTCTAATGATTCCAAGAAAGGTAAGTCCTCCACGTCAAATTGGACTTGTTCTCCGTTTTGCACTTCAATAAACAGAGTGTCCCCTTCAACGTGATACTTGTTCCTTATCCCATAATATTTTAGATTTGATTTTCTCAAATCGGTATTGTCTTTGTTGATTGCGGTTACCCGATTTTCTGGAAACCCTAATATGAAGTCCTTGACTAAAAATTGCTTTTTATTGTCTGAATAATATAAATTCTTGTTACCGTTGGAAGCGAATTTCTTCCCGATTCCAGACAAAATTCCAAAATCACTAGCGTCTAGCTTGTACTCGATCAATTTTCCGTTGCGTTTCTCCACTACAATTATCAATAAGTCGTTTTCAAACCTAAATTTGTTTTTCATACTATTTCACCAGTTCCTTTCGATTTAATTTCCAAGATACTTCACCATTTCTCCAGTCATTCAACTTCACAACCAAACTCCCAACAAGTAATGCAATTTCCAACATTTTAATTTCCTCCAATTTAATTAATTTTGGTCATATAAAAAGCGAACCCTCGTTTTTGTTAAAGGTTCGCTCAATCATTCGTCAATTTCCTCAAATTCAACTTCTATTGGTTCACCTGCTCGTGCTTTTGCGATACGTTTTTCCAGTGACTCAATATCATCAATAAGGGTTGCTTTGGCTGGTTGTTCTATCACGATATTCGTTTGATTTTGATTACCTTGAAGACGACCTTGCAATTTCAAGTAGGTTTCAATAGACTTCAGAGCAACATTCTCGTTCTTACTTCGAATTAGTTCAATGAGTCGGTTAGTTATTTCCGAGGTCATTGTATCAAGCACCATTTGGGACACCTGGTTCTGGTAGGCAATGAATTGAGGGTCTTGTCTCCAATGCCATATAGTTCGACGGTTGATTTCATACTTCTCAGCGATTGCTGTTTGACTAAGATTTTCTCCAGTCAATGGACTCAAAGCAAGCTCCTCGGCAACACGTTTTTGGACTTCGGTTAGCTCTTTAGCTAATTCATTTTTCATTTTCTTCACCTTCTTTCTCACGTTCTAGCCTTGCATAGCCAATTTTCAATAATAGTGAACTAGGAAGCTTTTGTTTTTCCTCTTCGGTCATTTGTTCAAACCGTTCTAGTTCCAATTTAATCAATCCTTCCTTCCTTCGAGGATTTGTTTGAGCTGCTCAATTGATTCCATGTGTGCCTTCTCGTCAACTAACCCAGCGAATACCTTATTGAGTTTCTTTTGCATATTTGGACTGATCGGCAAAATGCCTTTTCTTAATTGAAAGATATAAGCACGAGTTACTCCGACAAGTTTTGCTAGTTGACTATCGTTAATCCCAACGTGATTCATAGCGTTTTCCAGTATTTCTTTTGTGAAGTGAAACATTTAATCCCTCCCTTTCTTATTTGTATAGTCGATATTCAAAATAAATAAGTGTTCCTCGAATTGAAGAACACTACTCTTACAATTAATAGTTGAGCTGCACGGTATATATACAACCTGTTTACTTAGTATTTATAAAAAAGCTTGAAGAACCTTGTTTTCCGCCAAGATTCTTCGTGTAATGGGATAAAAGCGAATCAACAAACATTTTGCTTGTTGAACCGATGAGCATGTTCGAGGGACTCATTGGTTGAGAGAAAGTATCTCTCAGTTAATAGCATGGCTACACGAGTATTTATACAACTTCAACAAGTTAAACAATTGATTACCTCTTGTCTAACTTGTTTCATTGAACTCATTTCATTCGTTCAAGAGCTTCGCTCTATACAACGAGAAGACTTTGGACTTGTGACATACTTTTGAGGATTACTTTGAAGGTTACTATTGATATATCTTGAAGGTTACTTTTATATATACAATTGAGTTCCGAAGGAACTACAAGTATATACTTTGATTAATTAATTTCTTATATTGAATATTAAATGTCTTATTGAAATTTAAGCGAACGAAGTGAGCTATATATTCTATGTTTGTTAATAATTAGTCTATGTTTGTTCTCTTAGTAAAAAGCGTCCCCGAAACGTGCTTCTGCTACTAACGGCTCCTATCAAGACGTTCATTTTCGGTACTCGATTTACTAACGGCTCTTATCTGATCACTTACCCGTTAGTAAGGATTTCATTTTTGGGTACTCGATTTACTAACGGGTTCATTCTCAATCTTTCTCATTCTCATTCAATTCTCAATTAGACTTGTCGTTTCTCATTGACTACAAATATTAGTAGAAGCCAGTCCGTGCGTGTCCGTCCGTAAATATCCGTGTGTGTATATATGATCAGACCAAACAAAAAGGAGCCAACCATTGAGGTCAACTCCTTTCCTTCAACTTCCTAAACAATGTAGCTTTTGAAATGCCCGTCATATCCACAATCTCACTTATGGAGTATTCCTTTGAGTCATAAAGCCTAAAAGCTTGTTGAACCTTATCCTTTGATTTCTTTGGTCTTCCTCCTACACGTCCTCTTGCACGAGCCGACTCAAGTCCTGCTCTTGTTCTTTCAACAATGATATCTCTTTCAAGTTCGGCAATGACTCCGAGCATTTTGAACATTGCCTTTCCAGTTGGACTTGTTGTGTCGATTGAATCACAAATGGAGACGAGGTGAACTCCCATTTCCTCAAGACGTTCTCCTAACTCGATTAAGTGCTTTGTCGAACGAGCTAGACGGTCTAGCTTGTATACAACAAGTGTGTCTCCCTCTCTTAACATATCCAAACAGCGTTCCAACTCTTTACGGTCATTCTTTGCTCCACTCTCTTTCTCGGTGAATATCCTTTCAACACCGTTCTTCTCGAAAGCGTCTAATTGAATCTCCAAATTTTGATTCTTTGTCGATACCCTTGCATATCCAAATTTCATTTATATCCACCCCCATTGATTATTTAATGATATTGTCTCAAAAACGATTACATGTGTCAATAATGAGATTATGATTTTGAGACGGTATTTAAGACAACGAGAATGGCTTTACTTCGTGACCGAGTGTGAGTCATGGTCTTGGTCTCAATTGCTTTCGTATTTGAGACCATTAATAGAAGAGATAAGTAGACCGTGTCGTTCGGTACGAACGCAATTGAATCCCCTCCTCTCCATTGAATTAGACCTCTCAGATTAGCTTGTGAGCAGCGTTATGACCTCACCTATACCTATAAGCTTCAATGAGATTACAATTGAATCTAAGACGTTTGAGAACGTGTTGCTATATTTATATGGTTTCGGATCAGATTAAAGGACTTGATTGAATGGTGTTGAGAGCTTCATATTTAGCGTTTAAGCGACATGAATAAACACTTAAAGGCTTTGTATTGAAACGTTGTGAGAGGACACTGGAGGACGCTAGAAGCGACTTGAGAGCGAGACGAAGTCGAAGCGGTTAAAAGGACTTGAGAAGAAGTTTTATCGACTGGTTCGTTTGACGGTGCTGCCCACCCCTTGGGGGGTCGGGTGGTCTCTGCCCCTACATCGGAGTCCTACAATATATATGAAATAAAAATTAAATCTGGGGGTTACATTGAAAAAGACACCCTTATTGAGTGCCTTTAATTCGTTATTTTACTTTTTCAAATTCCCAATCCGTAGACATGCAAGAAGCTTTGTAAGTCAATGTCTTACCACACGAAGGACAAATTCTTGTAAACTCGTCTTTCATTGGATAATCTCCTTCTGGTTTTACGTTATATGGTTGACCACAAGAACACTTGTATTGATACTCTCCCAACGTTCTCACCCTCCTTTTTTCTATATTTTAACATAACGAAGGGAAATCTCTCACTTACTCACTCGTTCCTCTCGTTCTTTCCTTTAGTTTTACAATTGATAAAAAAGCGTCCAAAACTCGTTGTCCTCCTCGTACAAATATATTTTTAAAACTAGACGAAAAATACATGATCAGATATATCCATTGATATAGTCGAACGAGTCTCTTTTGATATAGTCGTGAATATAACCACGTAGGACGACAAGGAGCAGCTCCAAGGGAATACTTGACCCAAATCCTTCAAAGAGCTTCTCGTCCAATTTGGAGCATTCTGGAGGTTTATTCATTCAACCAATCATAAAACAACGGAGACTTTGCTTCCCGTCTTTGTTGAGCTTCTAATTCGGATTCAATGTCCCCAATCATATTCCTCAACGTCGAGAAGAAATAAGCTCCAAAGTCTTTTACTCTTCTAACCTTGTAAGCATACACGGAGACTTTAAAAGCTCTTGTGACGGTCTCCTCGTCGATTATGTAAGGAAGGGAGCAATACCATTCAAAGCATTGTTGAGCCTTCTTCCATAGCTTCTTGATCAGCTTATTGTTGAAGAAGGGGGAACTCATGCGAATGAACCATGAGTCAACCGTACCTTCAATAAAGGTCGTGTCGTTTTCAAGTACGTTATCTTTTAATGAAGTTGTTGTTTTAGAAGTAATTGTTTCGCTTTGTTCAAATGGCTCCAGATTGTAAGTATCATAAGGCTCCACACTCTCCTCACGGCAGGTCAACACGCTAGGACACATAATAGTTAGCGAAGCACCTTGCCCTCCATTCTTGACTCTTATTTGAGCTACACGTCGAATAACCCCAAGGTCAACAAGACACTTCAAGCAACGTTGAGCAGTCTTGTAAGATACTCCAACACGATCAGCTAATGTATCAACCTTCAACCAACATACTCCAAGCACTTTGACGGAAAACTTGCTCAACTCAAAGAATACCTTACTAGTATTCTCATTGAGGTCAAAGCTCTTGAGGACATTATGGACATACTCGTTTAACTCTTCAAGTGAGTCAAACGCTTGATAACTCCGTAATTTCTCCATCACAAATAAGCTCCTTCAAATAAGAAGCTCCATGTGTTAGAATTATCACGAGAAAGGGTCGCAATCTTTTCTCACGAGGGAGTTCTAACCCAAGTTTGCCGACTTGGATTGGAGCTTCTTTTATTTTTATCGCATACTATCTTTCTAGGTTCTCAATAATCTCCTTAACTTCTTCAAGCGAAAGTCCTAGGTCTACAATAAAATCAATCAACTCTTCAACAACTGTTTTCATTGGAACCACTCCTTGTTAGAATCCTTGTTCTATCGCCATTTCTAAATCCTTTCCGTAAATTTGAACATATCTCTTCAACATTTCAAGATCAGAGTGTCCAGTGAGCCTTTGAAGAACAAAAAGGTTAACACCAGACTCAACCTTTAACCTACAAAACGTTCTTCTAAAGACGTGTGGAGATACTTGAACTTGTTTGCTCACACCAGTCTTATTGCCGTAGTACTTTATCCTTTCTTGTATAGTTCTAGGGTTGATTGGTTGGTTCTCTACATTTACAAAAAGAGCGTCCGTATCTAATACTCCCCTCTCACCCATATAAGCCTTGAGAATGGTTCTAAGTCTTTTCGTCATAGGGATTCTTCTTCCATAACGATTCTTAGCTTGTTGAATGACTACCTCTCCTTTACCATCAAATGAAATGTCTTTGGTTCTCAGAGAGGATAATTCCTTAAGCCTAATTCCCGTATAAGCAAAAGTGGACATAATCGCTAAGTCCCTTAATCCAACAAATTCGGTTATGTTGGGAGCCTTGAGGAGCTTCTCTAGTTGTCGTTTGTTTAGTGTTGCTCCAACTTCATGCCTTGCCTTTAGTTGTGAGACGTTATCAAAAGGATTCTTGTCTATGAAGTTCTTCTTCAAGCAAAACTCCATGAATGTTCTTCCAGCTCTCAATCTACAATTAATGGTGGAGATTGCTCTTTTGAGTCCTAATTGATTTTCAATGAAGTCTTCAATGTGATCAGTCTTAATTGACCTCACAATTAGGACATTTGCTCCAACGTCCACTAACGTTCTTCTTAATTGCTTCAATTCCTTTTGGTAAAACAACACCGTATCATGACTCAACCCCTTGATTTTACAATGCTTAAAGAATTGCCTTGCTGCTTCTTCAAACGAAACTTCTTCTTGTTTTAAATCGCTCAGAATATCGAGATTAGAGACCGTTCTACCTCGACGTTTCACATAATCACCTCATGCTATTTTAGTTTGAATAGCAACGAAAAAAAGACCTTGCCCTTGTTGATTTAACTCAACAAAGACAAGGTCTCATATAGTCGAACCTCATGTAATAACGGACGAATCTACTTTTAGCTATCCGTTGCACCACGAGGGCATGTATAGGTTTCTGAAAAACTATCGTACGAAAGTATATTATAAGATACTTTTTCCATGAATGCAATACGTTTTCTCTGTTTAAAAAAGGAATGGATGGGTATGATGTAGAAAGGATTATCATAGTGTAAGAATCACTGATGCGTTAGGTTTGACCTTTATTGACCAACAGTGTATGATTACAGTACAAAGTGAATATGTATTTATTAAAAAGAAAAATGCGTATCTAAGGAGGAACGAAGGATGAACTTAATTCCTACAGTTATTGAACAAACAAACCGCGGTGAACGTGCCTACGACATTTATTCACGTCTGTTGAAAGACCGTGTCATCATGCTCGGAAGCGGCATCGACGATAATGTGGCGAACTCTATTGTAGCACAACTTCTGTTCTTGGAGTCCGAAAACCCTGAGAAAGATATCTCAATCTATATCAACTCCCCTGGCGGAAGCATTACCGCCGGAATGGCGATCTACGATACAATCCAGTACATAAAGCCTGATGTACAAACGATTTGTATCGGTATGGCTGCTTCCATGGGTGCATTCCTTCTTGCAGCGGGTGCAAAAGGCAAACGTCTTGCGCTTCCAAATGCAGAAGTGATGATTCACCAGCCTCTTGGCGGAGCACAAGGTCAGGCGACAGAAATCGAAATCGCTGCGAAGCGCATTCTATTCCTTCGCGAGAAACTGAACCAAATCCTATCAGACCGCACAGGCCAGCCGCTTGAAGTGATCTCAAAAGATACAGACCGCGACAACTTCATGACAGCTGAACGCGCTCTTGAATACGGATTGATTGACCGCATCATCACTCGCAATGAAATGGACAACAAATAATCTCTTTTGGAGAGTCTGCCCCGTCGGCTTTGGCCGGCGGGGTTTTTCTTTTAGTGCGACTATTAGCCAGTCCGAGACTGCGTCAGCGCAATCTCGGACTGGCTTTAAAAATGCAGCAATCCCATAATAAAAAAGCCAACAACCTTAAGGCTGTTGACTTTGTGATGTTGAGCTTATCCTTCTTTTCCTACAAACTTCTCAAGTGCAGCGATTGCTTCATCTTCGTCGCTGCCGTCCGCAGCCAGTGTGATTTCAGAACCTGTACTGATAGCAAGGCTCATGAGTCCCATGATGCTTTTTGCATTCACTTTCTTGCCGTCTTTCTCCAAAAAGATTTCGGATGAGAAGCGGTTCGCTTCCTGGACGAAAAGGGCTGCCGGACGTGCCTGAAGACCCGTTTTCAATTTTACCTCTACTTGTTTTTCTACCATTTTCATTTCTCCCCTTTGTCGTTCTGATTATTTGATCAGTCTCTCTCCCGCTCTGATTTTCTCAGCTATCTGATCGATTTTCCGCAAGCGGTGGTTTATTCCGGATTTACTTATGGTACCACCCGAGACCATTTCACCCAGTTCTTTGAGTGTGACGTCCTGATAGGTCACTCTCAGCTCTGCGATTTCACGCAATTTATCTGGAAGTACTTGCAGACCGACGTGCTTTTCGATAAATTTAATGTTTTCTACCTGCCTTAAGGCAGCACCTATTGTTTTATTCAAGTTGGCCGTTTCACAATTGACTAGACGGTTCACCGAGTTGCGCATATCCCTGACAATCCGCACATCCTCGAATCGAAGGAGTGAATTATGGGCTCCGACGATATTGAGGAATTCGGTTATTTTCTCAGCCTCTTTCAAATACGTTATGAATCCCTTCTTACGCTCGAGCGTCTTGCTGTTCAAGCCGAAAGTGTTCATCAGCTCCGACAACGCTTCGTTGTGTTCGGCATACAGGGAGAAAATCTCCAGATGATAGGAAGAGGTTTCCGGATTGTTCACAGATCCCCCTGCCAGAAAAGCTCCTCTTAAATAGGATCGTCTGCAGCATTTCTTTTTAGTGAGATCCTCAGAAATATTATGGATGAAGGTAAATCCTTCACCAAGAATTTTCAGGTCTTCGAGAATTTTTTTCGTATCTTCTTTTATCCGCACGATGTAGACGTTGTTCTTCTTCAGCCGCATTTTCTTACGCACTAAAAGCTCTACTGGGGTGTCGTATCCCTTTTTGATCAATGTATAGATCCTTCTAGCAATCGCGGCGTTTTCCGTTTGGATATTCACGACGAGCATCTGATTTGAAAAGGAGAGTGAGCCATTCATCCTGATGAGGGCTGATAACTCAGCATTGGCACAGCAATCCTTGATTTCAATATTTGTTAGTTCTTTTTTTGTTTCTGACGCAAACGACATCCCCATCACCTCCTAGCAAACGCTTGCACAATCTATTACAAATGAAATTTCTTCTGTCATTTCTTGAATGAATCCATATATGAATGGATGATGGCGGCTACTTTTTCTGTATTATGACGTACCAGTCCATTATTATATGAAAGTATATCATGAGCGAGAACCTCTAGTCCCATGGAATTCAAACGATCGATATCAAAATGTACGGGACTTGCCTGTTCCTTATCATACCTGGCCTGCACTTCATAAGGCACCTGCTTGTTATTGACAAGGATTGCATCGATGCAGGAGCAGTCCATATGGTTGCACAAAGCACCTATATGGTCACTTGCTGTATATTCAAGCGTCTCACCCGCCTGGGTCATGATGTTGCAGATATAAAGCTTCTTTGCCTTCGAACGGCAGACTGCTTCTCCGATACCGGGTACAAGGAGATTCGGTATGATGCTTGTGTACAGACTTCCCGGCCCCATCACAATCAAGTCTGCCTCTTTGATGACACGAAGCGTTTCTGCGAGCGGCTTGATATTATCAGGTTTTAAAAAGACACGCTTAATCTTTTTACCAGCTTTCGGAATGGCCGATTCTCCGGTCACGATCATGCCGTCTTCCATCTCTGCATTTAAAATAACGCTTTGATTCGCAGAAGGCAGCACTTGTCCCTTCACATTCAGCACACGGCTCATTTCCTGGATGGCATGGGCAAAATCTCCCGTAATCGAAGCGAGCGCGGCCAGGATCAGATTCCCCAAAGCATGACCTGAAAGTTCGTTCTCGGTTTCGAACCGATGTTGAAACATCTGCTCCACAAGCGGCTCCACCTCTGAAAGGGCGGCCAGTACATTCCGGATGTCCCCCGGTGGAGGAATGTCCAGAGAATCACGAAGCCGTCCTGAACTTCCGCCATCATCCGCAACCGTCACAATTGCCGAAATATCGACGGGATGACGCTTCAGTCCACGCAGGAGGACAGGCAGTCCTGTGCCCCCTCCGATAACGACAACCTTTGGCAGTGTGGTCATGGTGTCTGTACAGCCTTTCTCTTTTCGATATCACGATGAGAAATCTTTGTATGATAATCATCTTCGAAATGGTGGCCGATATGTTCCGCAAGCGCAACAGAGCGGTGCTGTCCGCCTGTACAGCCGATTGCCACCACGAGCTGGCTCTTCCCTTCACGTTTATAGTGAGGGAGCATGAATGCAAGCAGATCGGTGACTTTTTCAAGGAACTTATTGGTCTCATTCCATTTCAGCACATAGGTCGAGACCTCTTCATCAAGACCGGTCTTCGGACGCATATGATCGATATAATGAGGATTCGGCAGGAACCTCACATCGAATACGAGATCTGCATCGATCGGGATTCCATGCTTGAATCCGAATGAAATGACATTCACCGTAAAAATCGATTTCTTGTTCACCGAGAACTCTGTGAGGATCTTTTCGCGGAGCTCCCTCGGTTTCATCGTCGATGTCGTATAAATCAACTGTGCGCGCCCTTTCAATTCTTCCAGAAGTTCCCGCTCCTGTTTAATTCCTTCAAGCGGAAGGCCAGATGGAGCGAGAGGATGAGAACGGCGCGTTTCCTTGTAGCGTCTGACAAGCGAAGAATCATCCGCATCAAGGTAGAGAATCTGCGGTGTCACCCAAGAGGTTTCCCCCAGTTCATCAAGCGCCTTGAAGAGGTGATCGAAGAATTCCCTTCCACGCAGGTCCATCACAAGCGCGACTTTATCCATTTTATTACCGGACTCTTTCATCAGTTCAAGAAATTTAGGCAGAAGAGTCGGCGGCAAATTATCTACGCAGAAAAAACCTAAATCCTCAAAGCTTTGAATGGCGACTGTCTTACCGGCCCCGCTCATTCCTGTTATGATCACTAATTGTACGTCGTTCGTAGAACCTGTACTCATACTCTTCCCCCGCTTTTAACTTAAAATGGTGTTCATCTATTTTTTTCAACTCGGATCTAAGCGGTATGATAACAGCTTAAAATCAGGCGTATACGTAAATGTTCCGTAGATGGTTTTCTTTCCGTGCAGGAGATAATCGAGAATATGATAATCTCCTTCAGCCATCGGCAGATTCTTAATGTCTTCAAACTTGTGCCATTTGATCTTTCCTTCTTCCGACTCCTGAAGGTTGACCCCGTCTGCTTCTGTTGCAAAAAAGGAAAACATCATCCACTCTGAAACCACTTTTTCCCCGTCTTTGATGATGAATGTAAAGACACCTTTCAGGTCAGGATTCTTCAAATAAATCCCTGTCTCTTCGCGATACTCACGGATAACCGCATCGCGAATCGATTCACCCTGCTCCATCTTGCCGCCCGGTGCCACCCACCAATTCCGGCGTGGCTTTTGGAGAAGGAGTACTTTGTCTCCGTCCAGATATAAGCAATTTGTGACACGCTGCACGTCCTTCACCTCGAGTCTTGTTCTAAAGGACCACTACAAGTCCTTTCTGATTCCTTATATTATACTATGATTGCAGACAAGCCACAATGTCTCAGCCTGCAAGTAAAAAAAAGTCGATTCATCTTTATTTAATCATGGACAGGCTTCTCCATTTTTCGAGTAATACAGCCCCCTCTATGTCACTATAACAGAAAAAAAAGCAAAAAAAATAGACACAGGCGAGTCCTGTGTCGTCTACGGGATTTATTACTTAAAAAGGGGGTCAATTTCTTACTTTCTATATTACCCGATAATTGTTTCACTAGTGTTACAACAGATTTAAAACGGTATTACGGAATTGTTAATTTTGACGAATTTTTATTAATCACGGTCGAATTTTAGGGTTATTTTTATATAATGGTAGTGAATGAACATTCATTTTATCGTATGGTTATTCTTTTGAAGTGTTTCTGAACGCTTGCTTTCGGATAGAATACTTTGGCCGATCCCTCCCGCTTAATTCAGTCAGGTATTTCGTCAGGAACTTAAATAGCATTGACTAGAAATTGTATTCTTTCATGATTTGTTCTGCCATGAGTTCATAGCCTTTTCCATTCGGATGAAGGGAATCGTGAAAATACTGTTGTTTGTCCTTTCCTTTGAATAAAGGATTAGAGGAAACGTATTTAACTTTTCCGTGTTTGGTCACTTC